>NZ_CP083388.1:0-300000 GCF_020042285.1 Ferruginibacter albus | reverse complement strand
TAAAATTATTTTCCATGGCAACAGAGTTATAGATCACTTTTGCATTCATGTATCTATACTTACGATACGGTTGCAAAGAATCCAACTTCATGGTATCTATCACGATTTTGCTGACAGTATCCGGCAAATCAAAATCAGCTTTGAGCTTATTATATAATTGCTCGTTTGCTTTAACTAATGAATCGTTGGTCTTTTTAAGCTGAAGGTAGTATTCTACTTTATTGTATTGTGTATTTACTTTGCCGGTAACTTCACTGAGATAAGCTGTGGTAACAGCACTGTGGTAACGGTTATAATGTACAATGAGATAAATGCTTATTGCCTGTAATAGCAGGAAAATAATCAGGTTAAAATAAACTTTTATGAAGAAAAAGATATTACGCACCGAAGAGATTTAAAATTGCAAATTCCAACTATCCATCCCAAAAAACAAGTTCCAAATTCCAAGTGAAGAGTTTTTGGATTAATTGAAAACTATTTTGAAGACCACTGGAACCCTGACTTTGGTATTTGGAATAGTTTTACCGCATTACAAACGGGTACCTGTCATAATTCTTTAACGCAATTCCCGTACCTCTTACCACACTTTTTAACGGATCATCTGCTACATGAACAGGAAGCTTAATTTTTGCGGCAATTCTTTTGTCCAATCCACGCAACAATGCACCACCACCGGTAATGTACAATCCACGACGGTAAATATCTGCTGCTAATTCAGGAGGTGTTGTTTCCAAAGCTTTTAATATTGCTTCTTCAATTTTGAAGATGCTTTTATCCAGCGCTTCCGCCACTTCCTGGTAGCTTACCATTACCTGTTTTGGAATACCGGTTACAAGGTCGCGACCATTTACAGGAATATCATCCGGTGGATTATCCAGGTCTTTCAATGCAGCGCCCACTTGTATCTTGATCTGTTCTGCTGTGCGTTCTCCGATCAATAAACTATGATAACGGCGCAAAGCCTCCATAATATCTGCAGTAAACTCATCCCCTGCAATACGAATACTTTGGTCGCACACAATACCTGCCAATGCAATTACGGTAATACCTGTAGTACCACCACCAATATCGATGATCATATTACCAACGGGTTCTTCCACATCGATACCGATACCCAAAGCCGCCGCCATTGGTTCGTGTATCAAATACACTTCTTTAGCGCCCGCCTGTTCCGCACTGTCTCTTACAGCACGTTTTTCTACCTCTGTAATGCTGCTTGGTATGCAGATCATCATCCGCCAGCTTGGTGCAAACAGTGGTTTTTTAGGGTAGATCATTTTGATCATCTCCCTGATCATCAACTCGGCAGCGTTGAAATCGGCAATTACACCATCTTTCAACGGACGTACCGTTCGTATGCTTTCGTGGGTCTTTTCGTGCATCATCAATGCCTTTTTACCCACTGCTAAAATGTTTTTAGGATTGTTTCTATCTAAAGCAACAATGGAAGGTTCGTTTACTACTACTTCATCGTTAAATATGATAAGGGTATTTGCCGTACCCAGATCCATCGCAATTTCCTGCGTGAAAAAGTTAAATAAGCCCATAGGAATATATAAAAGAAAAGCCGCTTGTTAGTAATGGTAGCAAAGTTGAAGGAAATTATCCGAATTAACAATGCCCAATTTTTATTTTAGAGAGTTTTAAGGAAATGTTGGTAATACGTGAGAAGTGAAATGAGAAACCTTAGTGGTGGCCATTCTTCTATTTCACGTCTAACGATTCACGTTTACTTAAACTCATATCCAATATCTTCCCTGAAATAAATACCGTCAAAATAGATCTGCTCCAGCATATACGTAGACTGCTCTGCTGCTTCTCGTATCGTATCACCAAAAGATGTAACAGTTAATACACGCCCGCCGGCTGTTACCACTTTATCATCCACTTTTTGTGTTCCTGAATGGAAAATGATAGAACCTTCAATTATTGAATCATCCAGCCCTTCAATAACTTTACCTGTTTGATACCCATCCGGGTAGCCGCCACTAACTGCCACAACTGTAACTGCAGTTTGTTCATCTATTTCAATCTTTATTTCGTTTAAGCGTTGCTGTGAGGTTGCTACTAATAATTCTACCAGATCATTTTTTATACGAGGCACTACTACTTCTGTTTCCGGATCGCCAAAACGGCAATTATATTCAATAACATAAGGTTCATCCTTAACGCTAATCAATCCAAAAAAGATAATTCCTTTATACTCAAGCTTGTCTTTTTTTAAACCTGTAACCGTTGGTTCAACAATCCTTGTTTTTACTTTTTCCATAAAAACATCGTCTGCAAATGGAACTGGACTAACAGCACCCATACCTCCCGTATTGGGACCTGTATCGCCTACACCAACTCTTTTATAATCTTTTGCATTCGGCAATAAAACATAATTGATTCCATCTGTTAATGCAAACACGCTTATTTCAATACCTTCTAAAAACTGCTCTACTACTACACGTTTGCCTGCTTCCCCAAATTTTGCACGCTGAATAATTAATTCAAATTCTGCCAGTGCCTCTAAGCGATTGGTACAAATAATTACACCTTTACCTGCAGCCAAACCATCTGCCTTTAAAACTACCGGTAACGGGTGATTGCGGATATATTCAACACCTTCTTCATAATTAGACAAAGTAAATTCTTTGTAAGTAGCCGTTGGAATATTATAACGATGCATAAATTCTTTCGCAAAAGCTTTACTGCCTTCCAGCTGCGCTGCATCTTTTGATGGACCGATAACATGTATATGTTCTGTGGAAGATTTTTTCTTGAAGAAGTCGTAAATACCTTTTACCAGCGGCTCTTCAGGCCCAACAATTACTATATCAATTTCTTTTTCCAGGCAAAAGTCAGCCAGTTTATCAAACTCTGTTGCCTTGATATCTACATTTTCACCGCAAAGATCGGTACCTGCATTACCGGGAGCAATAAAGAGCTGCTCACATAAATGACTATGGCGTATTTTCCAGGCTAATGCATGTTCACGTCCGCCACCCCCTACGAGTAAGATTTTCATTGGAATAAAAAAATTTTAAATGTTTTTGCGAAAATAATATAGATAGTATTGTTTACAATAATAAGTTATACAGATAATAACATCTTCCAATAAAAGCATCTTTTTAATAAAGCGGAAAATTGGTACATTGAGTAATTAAATGATGAACATGACTGAACTAAACGTACAGAAACAAAGACATCCAAAAGGCTTATGGGTTCTATTCGGCACAGAAATGTGGGAGCGCTTCAATTTTTACGGAATGCGGACAATTCTCACCCTTTTTATTGTCAGCGCCCTAATGATGAGTAAAGAACAGTCATCATTGATCTATGGAGGGTTTTTAGGGTTATGTTATTTAACGCCAATGTTAGGAGGTTTTATTGCCGACAGATTTTTAGGAAATAGATACTGCATAATATTAGGAGGTGCCTTAATGGCAATAGGACAATTCATTTTATTTATCAGCGCCAACGTTTTTAGTTCTAATCTTGAATTAGCAAAAACCTTGTTGTACGTAGCCTTGGGAGTTATCATTTTTGGAAATGGCTTTTTTAAGCCAAACATCTCCAGCATGGTTAGTAGCCTTTATCCGAAATCCGAAAAAACAAAACTAGACACTGCGTTCACCATTTTTTATATGGGTATAAATATCGGTGCTTTTTTAGGACAGCTCATTTGTCCTATTTTAGGAGATGTAGTAGATAAAAACGGCGTAAGAGATGTATTTGCTTTTAAATGGGGATACTTAGCCGCTTCTATAGCAATGATCCTCGGAACTACCACTTTTTATTTTCTTAAAAACAAATATGTAGTAACACCAGAAGGGAGACCTATCGGGGATCTGCCATCAAAGAATATTGTATCGGATTATGAAGAAGGCGAATCACAAAAAGCTCATTTTTCTAATAAATCATTGATAATTTCTGTTATTGCTTTTATTGTTTTAGCTTTTTGTTTTAATTATTTTTTTGGACAGAATGTTATCTATTCAATTATATACGCAAGTGGTCTTACATTAGCCGGATTAATTATTTCCGACGGCTCTATTACTAAGGTTGAACGTGATAGAATCATTGTAATTTATATTGTTTCCTTCTTTATTATTTTCTTTTGGGCTGCTTTTGAACAAGCAGGTTCTTCCTTAACATTTATAGCCGACAATCAAACAGACAGAAACTTTTTTGGCTGGGATATGCCGCCATCGATGGTGCAAATTTTTAACGGGATCTTTGTAGTAGTATTTGCAGTACCATTCAGCATTTTGTGGGATAAACTAAGGGCACGAAGTAAAGAACCTATTTCTCCGTTTAAACAAGCCATCGGGCTTGCATTGATTGCATTAAGCTATTTCATTATTGCTTTTAATGTAAAAGACCTTGGTAACAATGGATTACTTGCGGTAAAATGGCTCATCTTGCTTTATTTGATACAAACTTTTGGTGAATTATGTTTATCTCCTATAGGACTTTCATTGGTAGGAAAACTTTCGCCAAAACGCTTTTCCTCCTTATTATACGGCGTATTCTTCTTATCTAACGCTTCCGGCTATGCACTGGCTGGAACATTAGGCTCTATATTACCTGCAACCGGTGAACAATTTGCTGCTGCAAAAAAAGTGGGAATAGATCTGCAAGGAGTTTTAGATAATAAAATTGTTCCTACCGCTGAACAAGTTAAATTTTTAACTGCTGAAAAAATCAGTATGCATAACCCGGTGTTTGCCGGATTTACTATTCATAACCTATTTGAGTTTTTCATGGTATTTGTTGTGTTGTGCGGATTAGCAGCAGCGTTATTATTTTCGCTTACACCGGTATTAAAGAAAATGATGCATGGGGTAAGATAATTGTAAGTGGTTGATTGCATGAAGCATTAAATACAATTAAGAATGATCGACATTCTAAGCGTTAAAGAAACTTATTCAAAAATGTTGGATACTCAACTGATAAACCTAGCAGTTGAAGATGGACATACCCTTCCGCCTCAAGCTTTACTGGCATTAAAGGAAGAATTTGCTAAACGCAATCTTGATCAAGCCTATATAGAATCCGCAGAGCAAACCAAACAGGAAATTCATCAGCGAAAAATTGAAGATTTAAAGGTTTCCAGTGAAGATGATTTCAACAAACTTATTTGGTCGTTTATTTTTGAAGAAAAAGAAAAAGGAACAAGCGACGATGAAATTTTAAAAGGACTTCTTGAACGAGGTTTAGATGAAGAACAAGGAAAGAAACTTTTATTAACAACCAGTGATAAGTTAAAAACTATTGTGGACGATTATGATACTAAAATGCTAGCCGGCGGACTTTCTTTTCTTTTAGGAGTTTTCATAACCTTAGTAACATACACTCATGCAAGGGCTTCAGGAGGAATTTATATTATTGCCTGGGGAGCTATTTTATTTGGCGCCATTAAATTTTCAAGTGGATTATCAGCAAAAAGAAAAAACAAAAAGCTTCTCGCTAAAATTGAAGTACTAGAACAATAGGCTAAATAAAATTCAGCAGTTCATACTGTTTTCCCAATATCGATGCATCATCTGCATTGAGCCATTTATTTAAAACCGTAGCATATACATTTTTAAAATCCATCTTATATTTTAAATCGCCTTCTTGTAAATCAGATAGATCTGGCATTGCATTGATAATTCCTTTTTGTTTTAATGCACCACTGATCAAAAACATGTTATTCGCTGTACCATGATCCGTGCCACCGCTGGCATTTTGAGAAACCCTTCTTCCAAATTCACTGAATGTAAATAACAATACATCATCAAAACGATTGTTCGTTTTCATATCTGCAGTAAAAGCACTAACAGCATCACTAAATTCAGTGAACAATTGCTTCTGCTTATTCTCCTGACCAACATGCGTATCAAAACTTCCTAAGGAAACATAATATACTTTGGTATTGATATCTGATAAAATAAGCGATGCAATTGTCTTTAAGCTTTTGCCTAATCCTGTTTTTGGGTATTCTGAGCCGGTAGGATGTAATTTGCTTTGTTTATAAATATAATCGGCACTGCTAAGTGTTTCGCTCATTGTTTTATACAGATAGTCTACCGTTTCTTCTTCGTGATGATGACCGGCATTAATTTCTTTGAAATAATTTTCATTACTGCTGCTGTATAGTTTGCGTGGGTCTTTAAATGCCAATCCATTTTTGTTTTGTCCTTTTAAAGCCAAACTTAAAATATCATCTATTTCCAATGCCTGTGTAGGTTTATCGCAGCCAATGCATTGCGCATCCAGGTAACGTCCGATCCAACCTGAAGTAAGATATTCATTGCTGTTGGCGGCTGTTTGCCAAATATCCATGCTTCTAAAATGGGAACGATCAGGATTGGGATAACCAACACTGTTTAATATTCCCAGGCTTCCATCATCATACAAACTTTTTAAACCTGTTAATGAAGGATGCAAACCAACTTCATCAGTAAGTGATAAAGCATTATCTTTTGTAATTCCCAACTTAGGACGTGAGCTATAGTAAATATCATTACGTACCGGAATCACAGTATTCAGCCCATCATTGCCTCCGCTAAATTGAATAACTACTACTATTTTATTTCCCGCAGGAACCAATCGCGGCACTTCAAAAGCTTTTAAAAACTTTGGCAACATCAACGATGCCGTTGCTAATGAACCTACTTGTATAAACTCACGGCGTTTGATTAACATAGACAATCATTTTAAATTATTCAACTAACACAATTGATACTCCGGCGTGCTCATCACATTTATCATAGCACTCTTAATATAATTTTCTCTTGTATCTGTCTTCAGATATTTTTCTAAAACTGTAGTATTTACACGACTTTGCGACTGCAATAAAGTGTCGGAAATTTGTTGCAATAACTGATCTCGTGATACATTGTCAAACATGTTTATTACACTATTCCAATCCACTGTTACATTCACTCCTTTATCAGCATAGTCTTTATTCATCTTTGCGGCCATGCGCTCTTCACTACTCATACCCATCATTACATCATCATCAGGCTTGGTTTGTATGTTGATGGTTTCATTCGCTGCAATTATTTGGGGTATGCGTAACCGTAACATCAATGTGCTGCTATCGATCCAATTCTTACCGCCCGGCCAGCCTGCTACATTGGGTGGATAAAATAATGTTTGTCCTAATGCTTTTTGAAAGAGTAATTGTGACAAATCATCGCTTAATTGCAACGGCAATATTCTTCTGATGCCCGCCAGCAATACAATCGGTGATTTTATTTGTGTGCCGATATTTTTTTCTTCATAGAACCAATCTGCAGTAAAAATATCAGTCAGCAATTTTTTTATATCATAATTGCTTTGATGAAAACGTTTTGCCAACCAATCTACTTTAGTACTATCTATATCTTCATTAACAAGAAAGCGATACAGCTTTTTAGTAATGAAAACCGATGTTTGTGACTGCTCCAATAAAATATCTATAATATCATCGCCATTGTAATTCCCTGTTTTACCTAAGAAAGTTTTACCTCCGTCATCATGTTGTTTTTCCCGGAAAACAAATTCACCTTGCAGATTAAAACCCCATCCTGTAAAGGCTCTTGCTGCTTCTTTAACATCTTCTTCTGTATAATTACCTCTGCCCATTGTAAATAATTCCATTACTTCTCGGGCAAAGTTTTCGTTAGGATGCTGCTTTTTGTTTTGCTGGTTATTTAAAAATTGTAACATGCTCGCACTCTTGCTAACACCTTTTAATAAGTCGCCAAAATTTCCTAATGCATTTTGACGAATGACATCTAACAATTCCTGTTGAAAATAAATATTGATAACTCTGCATGCAAAATGTCCATGCCAGAATAAACTCATCTTTTCACGCAACTGATCTTTGCCTGTAATCATTTCATTCATCCAGCTTACATTCAGATTTTTCAAATCATCAGCAGACTGGCGGCGCAATTCTTTCTTGTCTTCTTTACTCAGCTCCTTCATTTTTTCAATATCCTTAATGCCTTGCATCAAGCCATCGAAACGATTAGAAGCTACATTAATTTTATCCGGAGATTTAGAAGAAGATTTTATTAATTGTTCCCACATTTTTTTTTGCGAGATGTTACCAAGCGAGGGAGCATCACTTGCCGTTGGCCCAAAGCCTGCACGCCAAAGAAGATGTTGGTTTTTTAAACGATTGGTTATGATCATGGCAGTGAAGGTGTTGTTGCAATATACAAAAACAGCCTGTCAGACCCTGCAACAAATACAAGGTTTAACCAATCATAAACTTAATTTAATTCAGTTGAATTATTGTTTTGCGTTTGCTAAAACGTACGCCAACACATTTGCTGTTTCAGTACCGTCCAGTTTAGCTTTAGGAGCCATTTCATCTATAATATGGGGCCATTTTGTAGCAGTAAAATCACCGGGATTAGGTAAGCCATGACAGCGACCACATTTTGCTTCATAAGTTTCTTTACCCGCCGCTACATCACCGGAAGGCTTTGCAGGTGCAGGAGTCGTGGTAGTTGTAGTTGGAGTAGTTTTAGGAGAACAGCTCCAAACAAAAGCGATTAATGTAAGCGCTACAAAATATTTTTTCATTGCGGTTTATTTTACAATTATAAATGTAGCATTAAATAGTATCGGCACCAAAATAACTATGCAATACTTTCGGCAACATAATTCCTTTTTCGGTTTGATTGTTTTCCAACAAACAAGCCACTATTCTTGGCAAGGCTAATGAAGAACCGTTTAAAGAATGTACCAATTGTGTTTTACCATTAACATCCTTGTAACGAATCTTCATACGATTGGTTTGAAATGTTTCAAAGTTGCTTACGCTGCTGCATTCCAGCCAACGCTCCTGTGCAGCACTGTACACTTCAAAATCATAAGTAAGTGCAGAAGCAAAGCTCATATCGCCACCGCATAAACGAAGAATGCGATACGGCAATTCCAATGCATTCAATAATTTTTCTACATGCGTTACCATTTCATCCAACACTTCATAACTCTTATTGGGATGTACCAATTGCACCACCTCAACTTTATCGAATTGATGCACACGATTCAATCCTCGTACGTCTTTTCCAAAGCTGCCGGCTTCACGTCTAAAACAAGGCGTATATGCCGTCATCTTGATGGGCAATTCTTCTTCCTTTACAATTTCATCTCTATAAATATTTGTAACCGGAACTTCCGCAGTCGGTATCAAATAAAATCCATCTTCCGTTACATGATACATCTGTCCTTCTTTATCCGGCAATTGCCCGGTACCGTAAGCCGTAGCTTCGTTCACCATGTGCGGAGGTAAATACTCTGTATAACCAGCTGCAGTATTATAATCTAAAAAATATTGAATCAACGCACGTTGCAATTTTGCCCCCTTGCCTTTGTATAAAGGAAATCCGCTGCCGGTAATTTTTGCGCCGGTCTCAAAATCCACCAAATCATATTGCTTTATCAAATCCCAATGTGGAACTGCGTTTGCAGGCAATGTTGGTTTTACACCGGCTTCACGAACCACTTCATTGTCTTCCGGAGTTTTTCCTTTTGGAACCAAAGTACTGGGAAGATTAGGAAGCTTTACCACTTCATCATGTAACGATTTTTCTGCAACTACCAATTGTTCATTTAATTGTTGCAAAGTGTTTTTATGTTGCGCAACTTCTTGCTTTTTCTCTTCAGCAGCAGCTTTATCGCCTTTACCCATCAACATGCCGATCTCTTTGCTGGCTGCATTCATCGATGCCTGCAAGGTTTCGGTTTCCGTTTTTAACTTCCGCAGTTGTTCATCGGCTTGCAAAATTTTATCTATCAAACCCAAATCCGAAAAGTTTTTTACGCTTAATCTTTCCTTTACTAAGTCCGCATTCTGCCTGATAAAATTGATCTGTAACATTTTTCTGAACGATGATTTATTTTATTCTATTTATTTTTTTGACATCAACATTTTATCTCAATTGAACATCGTTGTGTCACTCACTTATACTTTTTATTCCTTATTCAACTATAATAAGGTGCGTGCAAAGATAAACTTCCCTTCCTTAATCCATAAATTTGTGTATGCAATCTGCAAAAGACGATCTACAAATACGTTGGCTCAAGCTCCGGATAAAATTAAAAGAGAAATTAGGTATCAAGCCCGAAATGGATGGAATACTCTTTTTAATTGGTGTTCAGGAATTAGGACACGGGCAGCAGGAATACACCAAGGAACAAAAGCAAGACCTGATGCACATTGCCGTTTGTACGGTGCTTTCTCAAAGTGGTTATTATGTATTGGAAGGACATGATGAGGAAGGTTGGCCGCATTTTAAACAATTAAAAGAATTGCCGCCTTTCAATTTATTTGAGCAGGAAAATTTTTTAAAAGATCATGTACTGCTGTATTTTAGCGATATTCTTACAGACCAATAAATTAGAATCTTACAAAATGAAAAAACAAATTGTTGCAGCATCTTTTTTATGTATGCTGATAAACTGTTTCGCTTTTAGCAGCATTGCACAAGTAAAAAAAAGCTTTCCTGCAAAAAAACCGGTTGTTACAAAAAAAATAGCGGCTAAACCTATTGCTCCTAAAACACTTTCAAACGTACGTATAAAGATCACTACCGATTCAGGCATTATCGTTATTAAACTGAGCGACTCCACACCTAATCATCGCAATAATTTTGTAAAGCTGGTAAAACAAAAATTTTATGACAGCTTACTGTTTCATCGGGTAATTCCCAATTTCATGATTCAAGGCGGCGATCCTACCAGTAAAAATGCAGCACCCGGCGCATTTTTAGGAAATGGTGGCGATACAATGACGATGACTCCTGCAGAATTCAAACCTTATTTATTTCATAAACGCGGTGTACTGGCTGCTGCAAGAAATGGCGACAACGTAAATCCGATGAAATCCAGCAACGCTTGCCAGTTCTATATTGTAACGGGAAGAATATTTTCTAATGATGAATTGAATCAGTTTGAATTAAGAATGAACCGAAAATTCACGCCGGAAGAAAGAACTGCTTATACAACAATCGGCGGTGTTCCCTGGTTAGATCAGAACTATACAGTGTTTGGAGAAGTTGAATCAGGCATGGATGCAGTTGATAAAATTTCGGCTGCAGCAAAAGATGGTAATGATCGTCCTTTGACTGATATCAGGATGAAAATTGAAATTATAAAACCATAACTGCAATAAACTGAATAAAATTATTATTTTGCAGTATTGAATACACCTTTAAAATTTGAAAAACTGACTTGCTATGAATGCACCCGCAAACCTTCGCTACACTAAAGATCACGAATGGATCTCAATTGATGGAAACACAGCCACTATCGGAATTACCGATTTTGCACAAGGAGAATTAGGCGATATTGTTTTTGTAGATATTACCTCCAATGGAAAAACATTGGCAGCCGAAGAAATCTTCGGAACTATTGAAGCTGTTAAAACAGTAAGTGATTTGTTTTTGCCGATAGCCGGTACCGTTATAGAAATCAATCCTGCATTGGAATCGCAACCCGAATTAATAAACACAGACCCTTACGGAGAAGGCTGGATAATTAAAGTAACAACTTCTAATCCTGCAGATATCGAATCTTTATTAACCGCAGAAGCATACACTGCTTTAGTCAGCTAATTGATGCAAGATCTACGCAAACCTTCTTTCTTAAAATTTATACCGGGCATTATTTGGTTTGCTTTTGTATTGACATTGATTGCATTACCGGGAAAAGATATTCCGAAAACTTTCTTAGACGAACTGGACTTTGACAAAGTGGTTCATATGGGAGTTTTTGGCATGTTAACTACCCTGTTTTGCTGGCCGTTTAAGAATACTTCCATCTCCATCGAAAAAAGAAAAAAGTATTTTTTATACATTGCCATAGCCACCAGTATTTGGGGCTATTGTACCGAATTGATCCAAAAATTCTGGATCGTAGGAAGGACTTATGATCCCCTCGATTGGCTGGCAGACTCAATTGGCGCCGCCATTGGTTACTTCTTTAGCAAGAAAAGATATACAAAATCTTAATATTATAGGCTCATATGGCTTAATAGCTGTTAGCAAACTTGCAGCTTGGTTTAGTTTTCACTATTTTTGTAGATATATGCTGAATACAGAGAACATGGAGTACAACACCACACGGAACCATTTGATCATGAGAGAATATGGCCGTCATATCCAAAAGATGGTGGAATTTGTATTGTCTATTGAAGACGCCGAAAAAAGACAACGTAACGCACAAGCGTTAATTGAGTTAATGGGTTTTTTAAATCCTCATTTAAAAAATGTTGAAGACTTCCGTCATAAACTATGGGATCATTTGTTTTTGATAAGTGAATTTAAGTTGGATGTGGAAAGTCCTTACCCCATCCCAACTAAAGAAACCTTAAAAGCAAAACCTGAACGTTTACGCTATCCGAAAAGATATCCCCGTTATAATCATCTTGGGAAAAATATTGAAGTAGTAATTGATAAGGCATTGGATGAAGAAAATCCAGAAAAGCGTCAAGGCTTTGCCAATGCCATTGCTTATTACATGAAGCTTACATACAGCAACTGGCATAAAGAGCTGGTGCATGATGATAATATCCAAAGCGAGTTACATACTATTACTGAAGGACAATTAGAATTTAATAATCGTCCGTTTGTAAAACACCGCACCGACAACAGAAGCAGCGAAGACTACAGAAGTAATAATGGTGGCGGCTATCGCAAAAATTTTGGTGGAAGAGATAACAGAGACAACAATAGAAACAATAATAACGGTGGTGGCAGACGAGACAACAGAGGTGGTGGCGGACGTGATAATAACCGGAACAACAATAATAACCGCAACTTTAAAAAAAGATATTAAAAATCAAATAAGCATTTTAAAGCCCTGATATTTTTATTAATGTCAGGGTTTTATTTTAAACGCTTTTCAAAATCTTTCTTTGGGTAGGATTTTGAAAGACTAAAATTTTGAAGATTCTTTTTAATAATTAATATTTACAGCGCAAAATCTTTGCGCCTTGATCTTCTTAACGCTCTTTGCGTGAAATAAAAACAAAGCACAATTAAATTATTAAATAACGATGGGTTCATTTGAAGTAAAAGGCGGGAAAAAATTATCAGGTGAAATTATTCCTCAAGGCGCCAAAAACGAGGCGCTCCAAATCGTTTCAGCGGTATTGCTTACTCCTGAAAAAGTAACGATCAAAAATATTCCCGATATCATTGACGTGAATTTATTGATCGAGTTATTAGGAGAAATGAAAGTGAAGATCGAAAAAATAAACAGCAGCACGTACACTTTCCAGGCAGATGATGTAGATGTTGAATACTTACACAGCAAAGAGTATCATAAAAAAAGCGGAAGACTGAGAGGCTCTGTAATGCTTGCCGGTCCTATGTTATCTAGATTTAAAAAAGCATATATACCCAAACCCGGTGGTGATAAGATTGGAAGAAGAAGATTAGATACGCATATAATCGGCTTTCAAAAATTAGGCGCTTCTTTTGAATACAATAGTGATGATGGTTTTTTTCATTTGAACACTAAGGGCTTACAAGGCACTACAATGTTGCTGGATGAACCAAGTGTAACGGGAACGGCTAACCTGGTAATGGCAGCTGTAATGGCAAGCGGTATAACAGAGATCTATAATGCTGCCTGTGAGCCATACTTACAACAGCTTTGCGAAATGCTCAATCGCATGGGAGCAAAGATCAACGGTATCGGCAGTAATTTATTAAAGATCGAAGGTGTTGATTATTTAAAAGGAACCGAACATACCGTATTGCCCGACATGATCGAAGTAGGCAGCTTTATTGGTTTGGCAGCAATGACACAAAGCGATATCACCATTAAAGGTGCAGGCATTAAACATCTTGGCATTATTCCTGAAAAATTTCAGCAATTGGGTATCCAACTCAATTTTAAAGGAGATGACATTCATATTCCTGCGCAGGATATTTATGAGATTCATAAATTTATGGATGGCGGTGTGTTAACGATTTACGACCATCCTTGGCCGGGCTTTACTCCAGACCTGTTGAGTATTGTTTTAGTTACAGCGATACAAGCAAGGGGCAGCGTGTTGATACATCAAAAAATGTTTGAAAGCCGCTTGTTCTTTGTAGATAAATTAATTGAGATGGGCGCTCAAATCATTTTGTGTGATCCGCATCGTGCAGTGGTAATCGGATTGGAACGTAAACAACAGTTAAGAGGTATCACTATGAGCTCCCCTGATATTCGTGCGGGTGTTGCATTGTTAATTGCAGCGTTGAGTGCACAAGGAAAAAGCGTTATTCAAAATATTGAACAAATAGACAGAGGCTATCAAAACATAGATGAACGCTTAAGAAAATTAGGTGCCGAAATAATAAGAATTGATTAAAAGATATGTTGTATCAAAATAAAATAATAATCATTACAGCTCCATCGGGTGCAGGAAAAACGTCCATCACAAAATATTTGATGCAGACGTTTCCGCAATTGTCATTTTCTGTTTCAGCTGCTACACGTCAGGCAAGAGGCGAAGAAAAGAATGGTGTTGATTATTATTTTATGAGCCAGGAAGAATTTAAACATAAAATACAGCACGATGAATTCATAGAATGGGAAATGGTGTACGAAGGAAAATATTACGGCACGTTGAAATCAGAGATGCATCGCATTTGGAGTGAATCAAAAATCCCTGTGCTGGATATTGATGTGCAGGGAGCCATTCATGTGAAGCAGCAATTTCCTCAAACGTCTCTTACAATCTTTATTGAGCCGCCTTCTGTTGCGGAATTAAAAAAACGTTTGCAAAGCAGGGGGACAGAAAGCGAAGAGTCTTTGATGGCGAGAGTTAATAAAGCCTCTTATGAATTATCGTTTAAAGAACAGTTTGATGAAATAATATTGAATGATGATCTGACAAAGGCTTGTAACAAAGCCGAGCAAATTGTATCCAACTTTATTTCTATATAATTATTAAATTCGTATAACTTGTGATAATATGGACTGGACAGCACTTCTTTCAATCTTTCTTTCACTAATATTAATTGGATTTTTTTCCGGTATTGAGATCGCATTTGTGTCGGCTAATAAGCTTTCTATTGAATTAAAGAAAAAGCAAGGAACATTCAGCGGAAAAATATGGAGTGAATATGCCGATAATCCGGCAAAATTTATAGGAACCTCTTTAGTGGGTTTTAATGTTTTATTGGTAGCATACGGCTTATTGTGGAGCAGCTTTATGGAACCGCTTTGGGAACTCAAGTTCTGGCATAAAATAAATATCAGCAATACTTACATTCGCTTAATTGTTGAAACACTTTTATCAACCACCTTATTACTTTTTGTTGAATTTACATTCAAAGCTATTTTCCGTGCAAAGAATGAAAACATTATCAGCAGCAGCTTTCTAACGTATATTGTTCGATTCTTTTTTTCTTCTTTAGGGTGGCTGGCAATGTTTTTTGTTAGCATCGCCGAATGGATCTTGAAATATTTGTTTGATGTAAATCTTAAAAACAAAAAAGATGCATTTACAAAAATAGACCTGGAGCATTTTGTACAGCAAAGCAAAAATTATGATGAAGAAGAAAGTGCGGAGATAAATAAAGAGCTTTTTGAAAATGCGTTATCGCTTAGTGAAGTGAAAGTGCGTGAATGCTTAATTCCAAGAAAAGAAATTTACGGCATTGATATCACCACTTCTATAAAAGATGTGAAAGAAAAATTCATCAACAGTAAATTAAGCAAGCTGATCGTGTTTGATAAAAATATTGATACGATCTTAGGATATGTGCACCAGTTAGATCTTTTTAAAAATCCTTCTACCATTCAATCGATCTTATTGCCAATACCTGCTATACCGGAAAGTATGAGTGCTACGGATCTGATGAATAAATTTTCTAAGGAAAGAAAAAGTATTGCCTGGGTTATTGATGAGTTTGGCGGCACGGCAGGTATTGTAACCATGGAAGATATCTTAGAAGAGATCTTTGGTGATATCAGGGATGAATATGATACTGAAGATTTTGTAGAAAGACAATTATCTACTACTGATTTTATTTTCAGCGGAAGATTAGAACTGGACTACATTACAGAAAAATTTGGACTCGCCTTTCCGGAAGATGAAGAAGCGGAAACGCTCTCCGGTTATATCATTCAACACCACGAAGATATTCCCAAGCAAAAAGATAGGATCATCATCGGCAATTACGAATTTGATATTTTAAATGTAAGTGATACAAGAATTGAAACTGTGAAGTTGAGAGTGTTGAAATAACAATTTCAGATAAACGTCTACCTTTGCTTTCTCAATTCTAATAAATGTCCTCTTCCAATGTACTGATTATTGATGATGAAGAAAAGCTACGCAACCTTCTTGCACGTATCATTAAATTAGAAAATTTTACCGTTACAGAAACAGGCTCACTTAAATCGGGGTTAAAGATCTTGGAGAAAGATGAGATCGACATTGTATTGTGTGATGTAAAGCTTCCTGATGGCAATGGTGTTGATTTTGTAAAAGAAATAAAAACAAAATATCCTCACATAGAAATTATTTTATTGACTGCTTATGGTAATGTGCCCGATAGCGTACAAGCAATGAAGAACGGCGCTTTTGATTATATAATGAAGGGCGATGATAATGAAAAGATCATTCCTTTATTAAACCGGGCATTGGAAAAAGCGCAATTGCAAAAGAGAGTTAAGCAATTGGAAAAATTGGTAGGTTCCAAATATTCATTTGAATCTATTATCGGCAAATCAAAGCCCATACAGCAAGCCATTGAATTAGGCCGTAAAGTGGCAGTAACGGATACAACTGTTTTATTAACCGGCGAAACCGGCACCGGTAAAGAAGTTTTTGCGCAAGCTATTCATCATGCCAGCAACAGAAACGGCAAATCCTTTGTAGCAGTTAATTGCAGCGCTTTTAGTAAAGAGATTTTAGAAAGTGAAATTTTTGGGCATAAAGCCGGTGCATTTACAGGAGCTATAAAAGATAAAAAAGGATTGTTTGAAGAAGCCAATGAGGGCACAATCTTTTTAGATGAGATTGGCGAAATGCCGGTTGAATTACAAGCAAAACTATTGCGTGTGTTGGAAACAAGCGAGTTTATAAAAGTTGGTGACACCAAACCAACTAAAGTGAATGTGCGCATTGTCACTGCTACCAACCGAAGTTTGGAAGAAGAAATAAAGCAAAATCATTTTCGTTCAGATCTGTATTATCGCTTATCAGTTTTTCAGATTGAACTACCATCCTTACGGGAACGTGTGCCCGATATTCAGGCATTAACTGAATTTTTTATTGAACTGTTCTGCGCTAAAATCAATAAGCCTTTATTAAAATTCAGTAATGAATTTTTGGACACGTTAAAACAATATTCCTGGCCGGGTAATATCCGTGAATTGAAAAATGTAATTGAAAGGGCTTGTATCATTAGTAACGGAAATGAATTAACTGCAAATGATCTTCCTATCGAACTTCGCTTTAGTGCCCCTTCCCACTCCGATTCTACTCATTACAGTTTAAGTGATATTGAAAAAGCACACATACAAAAAATGCTGGCAGTAGCTGAAGGAAATAAAACCAAAGCTGCTAAATTGTTGGGCATCGGACTTACTACTTTATACGCCAAGATCAAAGAATACGATATTCAATAGCCTTTCCATTTTGGAAAAACCTTTCCATTTCTGCATGGTCCATATCATTCCAATAAATATATTATTTCTTTAAGATCAGTAACCTGTAAGGCTTTCATTACTCCTAACTTCCTGCGGAATAAATTTTGATACTTAAAGAGGTTACACCTAAAAGTTTAAAACAGTAACACGATTCTTGCCTGCAACGTTTTATAGCAACCAACCTAAACTTAAACTGTATGCAGACAAACCAATTAAAAAAGGTAACGGCCGCAGGGCTTTTAGTTACTTTAGGAATCATATTCGGTGATATCGGAACTTCGCCGCTATATGTGTTCAGCTCTATCATCGGCAATCGCCCAATCACAAAAGAATTGGTGTACGGCGGTATATCCTGCGTGTTCTGGACACTAACCTTACAAACAACTTTCAAATACATTTTATTAACGCTGCAGGCAGATAATCGCGGCGAAGGCGGCATCTTTTCTTTATACGCTTTGGTTTGGCGGTACCGCCACTGGCTTTACTTTCCGGCTATATTAGGCGCCGCTACTTTATTGGCAGACGGAATCATTACTCCACCTATTTCAGTTGCATCTGCAATTGAAGGATTAAACGGTGTGCATGGTTTGGAAAATATAATTGTACCCGGTAACGCACTTACTATTGGCATTGTCATCGGTATCATTACATTGCTTTTCTTCTTTCAACAATTTGGAACAAAAGTGGTGGGCAGTGCATTTGGTCCGATAATGTTTTTGTGGTTTAGCATGATAATGTTTTGGGGCATCATTCAAATTTTTCACTTCCCGAATATTCTTGCTGCATTCAATCCTTATTATGCAATTGAATTACTAGTAAAATATCCGAATGGTTTTTGGTTATTAGGCGCTGTGTTTTTATGTACTACCGGTGCCGAAGCACTGTACAGTGACCTCGGGCATTGCGGTAAAAAAAACATACAAGTCAGTTGGATATTTGTAAAAGTAGCATTGGTAGCAAATTATTTTGGTCAGGCTGCGTGGCTGTTACATAGCGGCAAAACAACGTTGGGTGGATTAAATCCTTTTTACGAAATAATGCCACATTGGTTTTTAATTCCGGCAATTGTTATTGCAACATTGGCAACTATTATTGCCAGCCAGGCATTGATAAGCGGATCGTTTACATTGATAAGCGAAGCTGTTAGCATGAATTTTTGGCCGCGTATCACAATTAAATATCCAACGGATGTACGCGGGCAAATTTATATTCCGAGCATTAACTGGATCTTATACGCAGGATGTGTTGGTATGATGTTATATTTTAAAGACTCCAACTCAATGGTAGTAGCTTATGGTTTTTCTATTACTGTTGCAATGATAATGACAACTACGCTGATGTTTTATTATATGAAGTTTGTAAAAAAATGGTCGCCGTTAATAATTGCATTGATATTGGTTATTTTTATTTCGGTAGAATCATCATTCTTTGTTGCCAATGTTGTAAAGCTGGCGAAACGCTGGCAGTTCCTTATTTTCGAAATATCGTTAGTGTTTACCATGTATGTTTGGTTCAAGGCAAGAAAGATATCCAATCGATTTTTACACTTTGAAAATTTTATGCAGCATTTTGATACGTTAAAAAAATTAAGCTTCGACACTTCTATTCCTAAATATGCAACACATCTCGTTTATCTCACAAAAGCAAACAATAAAAAAAATATTGAAAGCAGAATTATAGATTCCATTTTAAAGAAGCGCCCCAAGCGTGCCGATGTTTATTGGTTTGTACATATCAACCGCACCGATGAACCTTATACAATGGAATATACTGTTGACGAAATGGTGCCTGATAAAATTATACGTGTTGATTTTAACTTAGGCTTTCGTGTACAGCCAAGAGTTCATTTGTTTTTTAGAAAAGTATTGGAGGAAACGATGGACTATTACGATGTAAAAGGAGGTGCACGTTATGGATGTAGCAATACAAAAGAAATTTCTACAGATATACGGTATGTAATTATCGAGAAATTTTTATCGGTAGAAAATGAATTTTCTTCCAGGGAAGGTTTTATACTTCGCTCCTATTTTGCTATTAAAGAATTAGCTCAAAGTGATAAAAAAGCATTTGGTCTGGATATGAGTGATACTGAAATTGAAAACATACCAATGGTAATTGCACCGGCAACTAGTGTAAAATTGCAAAGGACTGAGTTATCGCAAGTACCCATGCATTATTAAGACAGCCCTTTCTAAAATGAAAAAACCTTTCCAAATTGGAAAGGTTTTTTGTTATAACTATTTAATTGTACAGCATATAAAAACTACTAAAACTCAATACCAATAAGGCTTTTCTCAATTATTAATTTTTCTCCGCTATCCCGGGCATAGCTTTGGCATTATATGTTTCAAAATTATTCACAATGAAAACATTAATTAATAAACACGGGCAAAAAGCTTGTATGGCTTTACTACTCACAATCATAGCTCAGGCAACATTTGCGGCAAGTGAAAATATGATCGCAACTGAATCAAATGGAGTAACGCAAACAGTAGTTCTCTTCTTGGTATTCGTCGCATGCATTCTGTTACCGCTTTTTACTCCTCGCAAAACTATTGGCAATAAATAATTTTCATCAACAAGTACAATCTTATGCTACCAATTATTTTATTCACAATAGCTATCATTTGCTTTATTCTATTTTTTAAAGCGATCGATTTTTTTGAAAATATTTAACCTCTATTGTTTGGAATAACTTTTACAACCATTAATTAAATAAACATGTTTATAGCACTTTTTATTCTTTCCATTGTGGTGTTTATATACCTCTTGTATGTTTTAATACGCCCTGAAAAGTTTTAATTTTTAAATAACCAAATAATGAATACAGAAATAACAGGTATAATCGTTTCATTCGTTCTTACTGTGCTGCTGGCATACCCGCTGGGAAAATACGTTGCAAAAGTATTTGGCGGAGAAAAAACATTTTTCGATTTTATGAAACCGGTTGAACGTTTCATTTATCGCATTTCGGGTATTAATCCTGCACAAGGAATGAATTGGAAAGAATTTTTAAAAGCTATGCTTTCCATAAATATGTTGTGGTTTGTATATGCTTTCTTCATGTTTTTGTTTCAATCACATTTGCCCTTAAATCCTGATGGAAACCCTGATATGACGCCGGATCTGAGTTTCAATACTGCTATCAGTTTCATTACAAATACAAACTGGCAAAATTATTCCGGAGAAACAGGGGTTACTTATTTAACGCAATTGTTTGTAATTACTTTCTTACAATTTTTAAGCGCTGCGACAGGCATCGCCTGTTTAGTAGGTTTGTTTAATGGGTTAAAAGAAAAGACCACAAATAATCTTGGCAATTTTTGGCATATTCTAACAGTTACCGTTACAAGAATATTATTACCCATTTGTATTGTAATTGCTCTATTGCTTGCATTTAATGGTACGCCTGCAAGCTATGATGGTAAAGATACCATTACAACAATGCAAGGTTATACAGTGCAAGTATCCCGCGGACCTGCTGCCGGTATGATCGCTATTAAACATTTAGGAACTAATGGTGGTGGCTGGTTCAACGCCAACTCTGCTCATCCATTAGAGAATCCCAATTACTTTACTAATATGTTGGAAATTATTGCACAGACACTCATACCCATTGCAATGATCTTCGCACTGGGCTTTTATCTTAAACGTAAAAAATTTGCGTATGTAATTTTTGGAGTGATGACAGTAGGCTTGTTATGCCTGGTAATACCTACAGTTATTTCTGAAATACACGGCAATCCTGAAATTGCTAAAATGGGCATTGCACAAGCGACTGGTGCTATGGAAGGTAAAGAAGTACGATTTGGTCCAGCTGCATCCGGCTACTGGAGCATTATTACAACAATTATTTCTACTGGCTCAGTAAACGGTATGCATGATAGTTATATGCCAGTATCGGGATTGATGCAAATGCTTGGTATGCTCGTGAATGGCTTTTATGGTGGTTGCGGAGTTGGCATACTTAATTATTTCATCTATATCATTATTGCAGTATTTATATCAGGGTTGATGGTTGGACGAACTCCTGAATTCATGGGGCATAAAGTAGAAGCCCGTGAAGTAAAAATTGCAGCGCTAGTCACTTTGTTATCTGCTTTTCTTATTAAAGGAGGCTTAGCTATTGCTTCTTATACTTTGCTTCATTATGGCAATGCTGATTGGGCATATAAACCTTCAGGGTGGCTTAACAACCCAAGCTACCATGGATTTTCGGAAATGATGTATGCGGTCACCTCTGCCAATGCCAATAACGGTAGTGCTTTTGCCGGGCTTACCGGTAACAATATTTTCTGGAATGTTTTGCTCGGCTTAATAATACTATTAGGAAGATTTCTTCCAATCATTGGCCCAATAGCAATTATTGGAATAATGGCTAAGAAAAAATATGTTCCCGAATCTGCGGGTACACTAAAAGTAGATTCTATCACTTTTGGAGCAATGACGTTTGGTGTAATTATTATTGTTACCGCCTTGTCTTATTTCCCTCCGTTGGTACTAGGTCCGATAGCAGAATATTTTGGAATAAAATAGTTGAATAAAGTAATGCAGTACAAGAGAGTGACACAACGATGTTGATTAAAGATTTAAAGTTGGTCACAAAATAAAAATATTAATTACTGATGCCGTATAAAGTTCATTATAAAAAAAGTAAAAAAAAGAACACAATGTCAAAGCACATAAACACAGGCAATAAATTATTCGAAGCTTCGCTGGTAAAAGATGCGCTAAAGCAATCATTTGTTAAGCTGAACCCACGAATAATGCTTCGTAATCCTGTAATGTTCACGGTAGAAATTGGAACAGCAATAATGTTAGCTGTTTGCATATGGATATTGGCCGGTGAAAGATCACAAGGAAATCTTGGTTATAATTTTGCCGTATTTCTTATTCTATTAGTAACTGTTTTGTTTGCCAATTTTGCAGAAGCGATTGCAGAAGCAAGAGGCAAAGCGCAGGCAGACAGCTTACGTAAAACAAGAGAAGAAACACCCGCTAAAAAAATATTTCCTGTAGGAGATATGCACGTAAATGAAGTTAAAATTGTTCCTTCTTCTCAACTACAAAAAGGAGATGTGTTTCTTTGTGAAGCGGGTGATACCATACCGATGGATGGTGAAATTATAAAAGGTATTGCCACTATTGATGAATCTGCTATCACCGGAGAATCTGCACCGGTAATACGGGAAGCGGGTGGCGACAAATCATCTGTTACCGGTGGTACAAAAGTTTTATCCGATAAAATACAGGTTCGTGTTACTACAGCACCCGGCGAAAGTTTTTTAGATAAGATGATCGCATTGGTAGAAGGTGCATCCCGTCAAAAAACGCCCAATGAAATTGCCTTAACAATTTTGCTGGCAAGCTTTACATTGATCTTCCTGATTGTTTGCGTAACATTAAAACCATTTTCTGATTATGCAAATACTCCCATCACAGTTGCAGCATTTGTGTCCTTATATGTTTGTTTAATTCCTACCACTATTGGTGGACTGTTAAGCGCTATTGGTATTGCAGGAATGGATAGAGCCTTGCGTGCAAACGTTATAACTAAAAGTGGCAAAGCCGTGGAAACAGCCGGTGACCTGGATACTTTATTATTAGATAAAACAGGAACAATTACAATTGGTAACAGAAAGGCAACTAATTTTTGGCCCGCTAATAATATTGCTGGAGAGATCTTTATAGAAGCATGTGTGTTATCTTCTTTAGCTGATCAAACACCGGAAGGAAAATCAATTATTGAATTAGGTAATGAGAGAGGCATCAAAGCTCCTTCTTTACAAACTGATAAAGTAAGATTCATTGAGTTTACTGCTGAAACAAGAAGCAGCGGTATTGACATGGGTGATATCCGCATACGTAAAGGAGCTTTTGATTCTATTAAAAAAATTGCAGCTGCAGCAGGAAATAGTTTTCCTTCAGAAACAGAAGAAAAAGTAAAAAGCATTGCGTCCAATGGTGGAACTCCGTTAGTTGTTAGCCAAAATGAAAAAATAGTAGGCGTTATTGAATTACAGGATATCATTAAACCCGGCATACAAGAGCGCTTTCAACGTTTACGTAAGATGGGCGTTAAAACAGTAATGGTAACCGGTGATAATCCTTTAACAGCAAAATTCATTGCAGAAAAAGCAGGTGTGGATGATTTTATTGCAGAGGCAAAGCCTGAAGACAAAATGAATTATATCAAAAAAGAACAACAAGGTGGTAAGCTGGTTGCGATGATGGGCGATGGCACTAATGATGCGCCTGCATTGGCACAAGCTGATGTTGGCGTTGCGATGAACAGCGGAACACAAGCAGCAAAAGAAGCAGGCAACATGGTTGACCTGGATAATGATCCAACTAAATTGATCGAGATCGTTGAAATAGGAAAACAATTATTAATGACAAGAGGAACATTAACTACTTTCTCCATTGCCAATGATGTGGCAAAATATTTCGCAATTGTTCCTGCATTGTTCATTGTTTCTATTCCGAGTTTACAGGCATTGAATATTATGTACTTGAAAAGTGCCGAAAGCGCTATACTATCCGCAGTAATTTTCAATGCGATCATCATTCCTATTCTTATTCCTTTAGCATTACGTGGCGTTGCGTATAGACCAATTGGCGCCAGTGCATTATTACGCAGAAATATTTTGATCTATGGTGTAGGCGGTATCATTGCGCCATTCATCGGGATCAAATTAATTGATATGGCATTAGGCCTGTTTATGTAAAGTTCTATTGAATAAAAAGATTAAAAAATAAGTTATGAAAAAATATTTGTTGCCCTCCTTAATGTTAACGCTTGTATTCATTGTTATATGTTCGGTACTATATCCGTTATTGATAGCAGGAATTGCAAAATTCGCTCCCGGTGCAGGTAAAGGAGAAACTGTAACAGTTAATGGAAAAGTAGTAGGCTATGCGAATGTTGGGCAAAAGTTTACAGAAGACAACTTTTTTTGGGGACGCCCTTCGGCTGTTGGTTATAATGCAGCGGGTTCAGCAGGCTCTAACAAAGGTCCTACCAATGCTGATTATTTAGCTACTGTTCAGGCTAATATAGATACTTTCCTGGTGCATAATCCAACTGTAAAAAAAGAAGATATTCCATCAGACTTAGTGACCAATTCGGGAAGCGGATTGGATCCCGACATCTCGCCTGAAGCAGCTTATGTGCAGGTAGACAGGATTGTCAGCACACGAAAAATTCCAAAAGAAAAGATCATCACTCTTATTCAATCAACAACAGCAAAGCCCTTGTTTAACAGTTTAGGTCCGGCACGTGTTAATGTACTGAAACTAAACGTGGGCTTAGCTGAATTAAAATAGTGTTTAGGTCCAGTTGGTTGCTGTACTGTAGACCAACCCTTCTCTCACAAAAGAGAGGGGTTTTTTCGCAAATGATTATTTTGACAGAAATTACAGTGAAGTAAATAATAACAATGCCTGATAAAGAACAAGACGCAGAACATTTCCTGGATCTTATCCGTCGTTCAAAACGCGGCAAGTTTAAAATATATATCGGCATGAGTGCCGGTGTTGGAAAAACGTATCGCATGTTGCAGGAAGCACATACACTATTACGAAATGGTGTCGATATTAAGATCGGGTATATTGAAACGCATAACAGGCAAGAAACACATGCATTAATAGAAGGGCTTCCTTTAATACCACGCAGAAAATTATTTTACAAAGGAAAAGAGTTGGATGAGTTGGATATGCAGGCGGTATTAAATCTTCACCCGGAAATTGTTATCATAGATGAGTTGGCGCATACTAATATTGAAGGAAGTAAAAATGAAAAACGCTGGCAAGATGTGATGGACATTTTAAATGCCGGCATTAATGTGATAAGTGCTGTAAACATTCAACACATAGAAAGCTTAAACGAAGAGATAAAAGACATTACAGGTATTAGTGTTGCTGAGCGAATTCCTGATATTGTATTAAGCGAAGCAGACGAAGTAGTGAACATTGACCTTACTGCAGATGAACTGGTAACAAGATTAAAGGAAGGTAAAATCTATACGAAAGATAAAATTGAAATTGCGTTAAAGAATTTTTTTGCGTCAGAAAAAATTCTTCAGCTGCGTGAGCTGGCATTAAAAGAAGTGGCATCGCAGGTTGAACGAAAGATAGAAACGGAAATACCCAGGCATTTAAAGGCTGAGCGCTTCCTGGCTTGTATCAGCAGTAATCATGAAATTGCAAAAAAAGTAATTCGTAAAACAGCAAGACTGGCTTCTTATTATAATTCAAGATGGTATTTATTATATGTGCAAACACCGAAAGAGCAAGGAGATAAAATTGGATTAGCTGCACAACGTCATTTAATAAATAATTTTAAGCTGGCAACGGAATTAGGCGCTGAAGTAATAAAAATAAAGAACAAGAATATTGCAAAAGCAATCTTTGAAGCAACGGCGCAAAAACAGATCAGCACTATTTGTATTGGAAAACCACACTTGAATTTGATGAACATTATTTTAAAAACCGCAGTGTTTAACCAGTTGCTGAATAAATTGGCAGCATCTGATATAGACATTGTAATATTGAGTTGACATGCGATTAAAAAACAAACTAAGGCTGGCGTTCGGTTTTCTGTTTTTAGTTATTCTGTGTTTTGGAATAGCGGGCATTTATTATATCACGCAGTTTAGTTCTGATGCTGATAAAATATTAAAGAATAATTACGAAACGCTGGTATATGATAATAACATGCTGAAAGTGCTGAATGATATATCAAAAGATTCATCTGCATTAAACACATTTGAAAATAATTTACAAAGGCAGGAAAAAAATGTAACGGAACAAGGTGAAGGAGAATTCACCAAACAATTGCGACAGAATTTTGAATCGCTTAAAAAAGACCCTTCAAACTTAAGTTACAGAAGCAACATTATCCAGGCTATACAAAGCATCAACAATATTAACCAGGTTGCCATCATGCGTAAGAACCATGCTACGCATGAGGATTCGCAGGAAGCAATTGTGTGGCTTACATCCATGTTTGTTATTCTTACATTGATAGCGTTTACATTGGTGGTAAATTTTCCGGGCGCTGTTGCAAATCCGATCAGGGCTCTATCAGAAGGTATAAAAGCAATCGCTCAAAAAAATTATCAAAAGCGCATTCACTTAGAACAGAAAGATGAGTTTGGCGATTTGGCAAATGCGTTTAATATAATGGCAGAAAAATTAGATGAATTTGAAAACAGCAATCTTGCCAAATTAAAATTTGAAAAGAAACGCATTGAAACCATCATCAATCAAATGAAAGACGGTATTGTTGGATTGGATGCAAAGAAAAATATTTTGTTTTTAAATGAAGTAGCCGCTAAAATATTAGGATTAAAAGAGGAACAGATCATTAATAAATATGCGCCTGATGTGGCTTTGCAAAATGACCTGATGCGTACTTTATTGCAGCAGCAAACCAACAAGAAAGAATTAAAGATCTATGCGGATAATAAAGAAAGCTATTTTAATAAAGACACTTTCAATGTATTGGACGGAGGAGAAATAATTGGACAGGTGATCGTATTGCGTAACATTACACCATTCCATGAATTGAATGAAGCAAAAACAAATTTTATTGCAACGGTTTCTCATGAATTGAAAACACCTATCTCTTCTATTAAGATGAGCGCTCAATTATTAAGTGATGATCGTATTGGTGCATTAAGTGATGAGCAAAAAGAATTGATCGGCAGTGTACGTGAAGATGCTGATCGTTTATTAAAAATTACCGGCGAACTATTAAATATGACACAGGTGGAAACCGGCAATATTCAGTTAAAGTTTCAACCTGTTTTTCCTGAAAAAATTTTAGAGCATGCCATACAGGCGATAAAGTTTCAATCGCAACAAAAAAGCATAGAGCTAAAAACAACTATCCAATCTGATCTTCCTGCAATTAATGTAGACGAAGAAAAAACCACCTGGGTGCTGATCAATTTTTTAACCAACGCCATTAAATATTCTTCCGAAAACTCAACCATTGAAATCAATCTTTATAAACAAACCGATGCTGTAGAGTTTGCAGTGAAAGATCATGGCAGAGGAATAGAAAAAAAATACCTGCCAAAAATATTTGATCGTTATTTTAAGGTTCCCGGCACGGGAGAAAAAAGCGGAACCGGTTTAGGCTTAGCCATTTCAAAAGAATTTATCGAAGCGCAGCATGGTATTATCTGGGTAAAGAGTGTAATAAACGAAGGAAGCACTTTCGGCTTTTCCATGATTGCATCAGGTAATAAATCCACTGCTATTTAAAATTAACAATTTCTTACTTTTTTAATCTCTTCGCCTGTAAGCATTACTATTACAGGCTTTTGCAATATTCCATCAAATTTATTATTGTAGTAGAAATTTTAGTTAACAGCTAATTAACTAAAGAAGCAAGCAAATTTGCCTCCCTGTTTTATACTACCACATAGAAAAACGTCGTTATACTCAATAATTGAAAACAATAATATGAACAAAGAAAAAACCACAGAAAGACTCCTTCAATTGATATCTGATAAATTGGGAGTAGATGCACATGCGCTTACTTTGAAAACATCTTTTAGCGATGATTTGGGAACAGACTCATTGGATGTTTATGAATTAATAATGGCTACAGAAAAAGAATTCGGCATAAAAATTAATGATGAAGATGCTGAAAAACTAACTACTGTAGGTTTATTAGCAGATTATATTAATAATTCATTAGGACATGTTGCTCCGGCAGCTAAACCAATTGTAGCCCCTGAAGTAAAAGAAGAATTAGCTTCTGCTACGCTTGATCCTGTTACCCAATTCAATTAATCTTTTTATTGATTGGGTTTTTCCACCTTGCTTAATATTCCTATTTTATGCAACAGGTTCCTGTGCGATCTGTCGTGTATCAATTTATGAACCATTGCATACAGTATCGGCAGTATTAATAATGTCAATATTGTTGACGTAACCAATCCACCAATTACCACAACTGCTAATGGTTTTTGTGTTTCACTTCCTATACCATGTGATATTGCCGCCGGCATCAAACCAATAGCCGCCATTAAAGCCGTCATAACTACCGGGCGTACACGAGACTTAACACCTTCGAAAATAGCAGTATCCAACGGCATCTTAGCTTCTATATTTTTCTTGAACACACTTATTAATATCACACCGTTTTGAATACACACACCAAACAAGGCAATAAAACCAATACCGGCACTAATGCTGAAATTTATTCCGGTAATATGCAATGCCAATATTCCTCCTATCAATGCAAACGGCACATTCAATATTGTAAGCAATGAATCTTTTACATTACCATAGGTAATAAACAAAATGATAAAGATGGCGAGTAAGCAAAGCGGCACTACTCTATTTAATGTATTGGTAGCACGTATCTGGTTTTCAAATTCACCATTCCATGTAGTAGTATATCCTTGCGGTAACTTAACTGCATCGGCTACTTTTTGCTGTGCTTCCGCAATAGTGCTTCCTAAATCTCTTTCACGAACAGAAAACTTAACCGCAATGTGACGCATGTTATTATCACGATAGATAAACGCAGGTCCGGTCAATGTTCTCACTGTTGCAATTTCACTAATTGGAACTTTAATGCCATCTTGTGTTGGCACCATCAATTGCTTGATCTTGTCTTCCGTATCTCTAAAATCTTTTGCATAACGAACACGAACATCAAAACGCTTTTCACCTTCATACAATTGAGTAGCAGCTTTACCACCAATCGCCATTTCAATCACTGCTTGTGCATCGGCAGTGCTTACACCATACAAGGCCATTTTTTGTTGATCCAATTCAATTCTAAATTCAGGCTGACCTAAATTTCTAAGTATACCCAGATCATCAACACCACGCACATTAGCCATTTGTTGTTTTACTTTCTCTGCCAAGGAATCAAGTGTATTAAAATCAGGCCCAAATATTTTTACTGCCATGGAGGCGTTTACACCGGCAACAGCTTCTTCTACATTATCACGTATCGGTTGCGAATAATTCAATACTACGCCAGGGATCTTTCTTAATTGTGTATCCATGCTATCGATCAGATCATCTTCTGTTAAGCCTTTACGCCATTGCTCTTCATCTTTTAGATCTACCTGTATTTGAATATTGAAAAAGCCTTTGGGATCGGTACCATCATTAGTTCTTCCCACCTGCGATAAGGTTTGCTCTACTTCCGGGAACTCATGCAATATCTGCACCATCTTATCTGAGATAACCATTGCCTGCGGTAATGAAGCGCTCATCGGTATTTCAGCCTCTACCCATAAAGCACCTTCATTCAGGTCCGGCAAAAATTCTGTTCCTAAAAATTTTGCAGAGAAGAACGTTACTGCCATTATTGATATAGCGATCAGCAAACTGATTTTAGGAAATTTATAAGCTCGCTTGAACAGAGCACTAACGCCATTTTCAAAGAACAGTACGACAGGATTGTGCTTCTCTCTTACATTCTTTTTTAATAAGATGCTTGATAATGCCGGCACTAACGTGAGTGTGAACAGCAAAGCACCTAACAACGCAAAACCTAATGTATACGCTAATGGCGAAAACATTTTTCCTTCTACTTTTTGGAAAGCGAATATGGGAACAAGACAAGTAAGAATGATTATTTTAGAGAAGAAGATGGCTTTACCCATTTCGGTTCCTACTTGTTTGAATAATCCAAGCTTTGCCAGCTTATTAAACTTCTCCATCCCTACTTCTTTTGCACGATGATCCAACGCAACAAACAACCCTTCCACCATTACCACAGCGCCATCTATGATAATACCAAAGTCAACAGCACCCATACTCAAAAGGTTTGCCGTCATTCCTTTCAGGCGCATACAGATAAATGCAAACAATAAGGATAAAGGAATGATAATGCTAACGGTGACCGTTGTACGCCAATCAGCCATGAACAATAATACAATTACCGTTACGAGTATGATGCCTTCCAATAAATTATGAATAACTGTATGCTGTGCATAATGCATTAGCTCCGTGCGATCGTAGAAAGTATTGATCTTTACATCGGCAGGTAGCACTTTATCATTTAAAAACTTAACCTTGTCTTCTATTAATTTTAATACCTCACTGGGGTTTTCTCCTTTCCGCATTACTATAATTCCTTCTACCACGTCCTCATCATTATCTCTTGAAACCTGCCCCAGTCTTGGTTTTCCTGTTTCATTTACACTGGCAACATTCTTGACCAAAATAGGAACACCATTTATTTTAGTAACAATTACGTTCTCAACTTCTTCCTTATTATCCAATAATCCAATACCCCTTACCACATAGGCCTGCCCATTACGTTCAATCACATCGCCACCAACGTTCACATTGCTCTTTGCTACAGCATTATAAACATCCAGCGATGATAAACCATACTTAATTAAGTAATCAGGATTAACACTTATCTCGTAACATTTTTCTTCGCCTCCAAAACTATTTACATCTGCAACACCGGGCACTTGTTTAAATTGTTTATCCAGCACCCAATCCTGTATAGTATATAAATCACGAACAGATTTGGTTTTGCTGCTTAATGTGTATCGATAAATTTCTCCCGTGGGACCATAAGGTGGTTCAACTTCCGGCTTTACGCCATCAGGAAGGTCTGCATTACCTAAACGACTAATTACCTGTTGCCGTGCAAACGCATCATCTACATCATCATCAAAAATAATGCGGATGTAACAAAGCCCAAATGCAGACGTGCTGCGAAGGTTCACTTTCTTCTGAACACTATTCAGCGTTGTTTCCAGTGGAATAGAAATAAATTTTTCCACCTCTTCAGCACTACGACCGGGCCATTGTGCAATAATAATTATCTGCGTATTGGTAACATCAGGAAATGTTTCAATAGGCGTATTTTTATAACTAACAAAGCCGATCACTCCCAACACTGCTGTTAAAAAGAAAACCAGGTAGCGGTGGCGTAATGAAAAGTGAATAATATTTTTTATAAGCTTAACCATAAATGTTATTGCTGTTCTATTTTAATTATATTAAGTCAATCGTGAATGGTCAACCGTGAAAATTTGTTTGTGAATAATATCTCTAAAAGATTTCACTATTCAAGATTGCCCATTCACCAAACTAATCTGTAAACTCCTGGAATAATTGAAGTGCTTGCCGGGTTATTATTTTTTGTCCAACCGTCAACCCATCTTTAATGTATAACCTGTCGCCGACCACTTTTAAAACATCAATTTGTGCAACTTTTAAATCACAATCGCTATTATAAACAACCACATACGTTTTGCCATAAGACTCGACCTGGGCTGACTTTGGAATGCATATAGCACTTACTCCTTCTGTGTTATCGATCTTAACCGTAGTAAACATTTCAGGCTTTAATTGCAAACCATCATTTGGCAATTTAATACGGACACGAAGTGTTTTGTTATTCGGATCAAGCACTTCACTTATCTGATCAACAGTGCCATTAAATACTTTATCAGGATAAGCCAATGTTGTAATGGATGCATGATATCCTTGCTTTACTTTTGGAATATCGGCTTCAAATACATTCGCATAAACCCACACTTCTTTCAAATCAGAAATAGTGAAAAGATTATTTCCCATATCCTGTCGTATAAAGCTTCCTGCATTTACATTCTTTTCAACAATATAACCATCTGTTGGAGCAACAATATTATACAAGCCACCTGCTTTCGTCTGTCCGCCGCCGTTAATATTGATAGCAGCATTTATTTTTTCTTTTGCTGCCAATGCTTTTTGATAATCCTGTTTTGCTTCTTCATATTCACGTTGACTGGCAATACCATTCTTGTACAATGACTCTTCGTTATCCAATTGGCTTTTAGCAATTGCCAGGTCGGCATCAGCATTGTTCAAATCACTGTAATTACCCGCTACATCGGCACTTTTCATTACAGCTAACACTTGTCCTTTCTGCACTTTATCACCCATAGATACTTTTACTTCCAACACTTGTCCGCTGCTGTTTGGAAATATTTTTACTACCTGGTTTTCATTAAAACTCACTTCCCCGGTTAATTGTAACTCGTCTTCCACATTGCAGGTTTTCACCGTATCAATGGTGATCATTTGTTTAAATGTATCGCTCAAACAAAATTGTTGTTTGACAGGCGCTTCCGTTTTCTTTTCACTGCACGAAAAAAGCATTGCTGTTAATGCAATTGCAGATAATGTAAAGGATAATTTCATCTTTATAAATACTATTAATTGTCTTTAATTAAATCTGTACCTACCGCATAGTTTAGATCTTCTGCGGCTTTCAATAAGCTGTTGTGTTGGTCAACCAATTTTAATTTGGTGTCTTTGTAGGCGTCTATAAAATCTATAAATTCCAATAAACTTAATTGGCGTTGCTGATAGCTTTTCAGCATGTTTTGAAACAATGCATCGTATTGATCTGAAAAAGAAAGCTGTTGAAGATTGTTGATGCTTTGAAAATACCTTAATTTATCAGCGGCAGTTGTTACATCATTCTGTGCTTTAAACTGTGTTTGATCACTTACCGCTTTTTGTTGTAGAATGCTTGCCTGTGCAGATTTTATATTTCCCTGGTTACGATTAAAAATATTTATCGGCAATGAAATAGCCAACCCAAAGTAATTAGGCGCATAGCTATTACGCTGATCAAACTCTGTACCTACTGTAACATCTGCTTTTGCCAGTGCTTTTTGATAGATCAAATTATGATTTTGAAAATCAAGTTGTGATTGTGCGATCTTAATATCGGTTCTGTTTGCCAATGCCAGTTTCATTAAGCTGTCATTATCAGGAATGGAAGCTTTAATAATATCCGGTAATTGATAATCAAAAGAAGGCTTTATAAATTTACCATCGGTATTTTGTAGCAGTAATTTTATTTCAGCCTGGATAGGTAATAGCTGGCTTTCTACATTTACCAATTCATTTTGTAAACCAAACAACAATGCTTTAATGCGCATGTTTTCCTTTACAGAAATGTTACCCGCTTTCAATAATTCATCCATGCCCGCAGAAAGCTTTTGCACTTCTGCGATCTCTGCATCATACACCGCTTTTATCCTGAGTAAGTGATGCGTTTCATGCAGATCACTTCTTAATGCATAACGCAATGTTCTTACCAGGTCATCAAATTGTGCTTCAGAGATTTTGGTATTATCCGTTGCTAATTGAGCCGCTTTGTTACGCTTACCTGCTGTGCGTATCAATTCCTGTAATTGCACATACACCTGACCGTTATCTGCATCATGACGGAAAAATTTTCCATCATAAATATTCTGATCAGTATTTAAAACAGGATTATCCCAGAGCTTTGCCTGGCGTATCAATGCCTTGTTGGCGTCAATATTATATTTAGCTGCCAATAAAAAAAGATTCTTTTGTAAAAAGATCTTTTCTGCATCGGCAACAGATATAGTAGTAGTATCAGCTTGTGCTAAACTTTTTTGGGTAAGAACGGATAACGTAATCGTAAATACAAAAAATACCTTTCGCATCGGGATAAATAAAAAATGTGGACGCAAAGCTATTATGCGTTGAGTTAAGTAGTTATTAAAAGATGTTATCTCGTTGTTAAGTGTGTTCATTACTTTTGCAAACGTGATAATAGTAATAAACATAAAAGACATTGACAAAGAAAATAGTGTGGCAAAAAAAGCTTTCATTAACGAATGTTTTACAAGAATTGCAACTAAACATTCTGCACATCAATTCATGTTTGTTGCAGATGAAGAATTTGATACAAATTCACTGCCTAAAAACTGTTCATCTCTTATTATCGGCAAGCCTGGCAACAACAATCTTTTATGGCAGCTTTGGTATAATTATAAACTTACAATAAAAGTTAGAAAAATAAAAGCATCAGTTTTAATTAATACAAACGGGTTATGTTCATTGCGAAGCAAAACGCCACAATTGTTATTGGTAAATGACCTGGCATTTCTGCACTATCCGAAATTGTTACAAAAGAAAGTTGCTGCATTTTATAAAAAATTTGCTGCGCCATCTTACATTAAAGCAAATAACATTGTTGGCATTTCTCAATCCATAACAAAAACTTTATTAGAGAAATACAAGGTTGATGAAAGCAAAATGAGCATTGTCTCTTTTGGGCTAAATGATCTATATCAGTCGATCGATTTTAATGAAAGAGAATCAATAAAAGAAAAATATGCAGAAGGCAAAGAATATTTTTTATACGCCGGTTCTCTAAGCAGCATTCATAATTTATTTACATTATTAAAAGCATTTTCTTTTTTCAAGAAACGGCAAAAAAGCAATATGCAATTACTAATTGCAGCAACTAATTCCAATAATGAGTTTGATGAATTGCTGAAAACATATAAATACCGAAACGATGTAAAAGTTTTGCCTGCGATCGCTGAAAATGAATTGGCAAAAATCATTGCAGCAGCTTATACATATATAACGGTATCGTTGTATAATGATTTTGATATGTATTTGGCAGCTGCATTAAAATGCAATGTTCCTGTTATTGCATCAGATATAGAAGCTTTTGGCGAAACATGCGATGGAGCGGCTTTATATGTTGATAATTCCAACCATGAAGACATTGCAGATAAAATGATGTTGCTATTTAAAGATGAGAACAAACGGAATGAGCTGATTGAAAAGTCCCGCCATCAATGGCAGCAGTTTAATTGGGATAAGTCTGCAGAGCTATTATGGCAGGCAATTTTAGAAACAGTATAGCTTATCTTTGCATCCTCAAAAAAAGAATATGAATCAATCCAGCATTAAAATAGATGTGTTGCTCGACCCGAACAAAATTCCGGAACAAATAAGCTGGAGTGCATCGGGCTCAACGGCAGAAGAAGCACAGAAAGCAAAAGCTATGTGCATTGCATTTTGGGATGGCATAGATAAAACTGCTATGCGGATCGACCTTTGGACAAAAGACATGATGGTAGATGAAATGGCTGATTTTTATTATCAAATGATGATGACAATGGCAGATACATTTAAAAGAGCCACACAGCAGGAAGAATTGACACAAGACATGAAAACATTTGCAAAGAATTTCTTCGATAAATTCAGAGCATTACAAATAAAAGAACAGAAATAGTTCTAAGTTTAAACCTTCAAAATTATAAGACATGAGTTTAGAACAACAAATAATGGCAGAAATGAAAGACGCCATGAAAAGCAAGAATGAAGCAGTTTTACGCGGATTAAGAGCGATTAAAGCTGAAATAATAAAAGCAAAAACAGAACCCGGCGCCGGAGGAGAGATCAATGAAGAAGTAGAACAAAAGTTTTTACAAAAAATGATGAAACAGCGTAAAGATTCATTAGAGATTTTTGAAAAACAAGGTAGGGCTGATCTGGCAGAAAAAGAAAAAGAAGAAATTGCTGTAATAGAAAAATTTTTACCAAAGCAATTGAGCGAAGCTGAATTAAAAGAAGCGCTTACTGCCATCATTGCTGAAACAGGTGCATCCTCAGTTGCTGATCTAGGTAAGGTAATGGGCGTTGCCAGCAAACAATTGGCAGGCAAAGCAGATGGAAAAGCTATCAGCGCTGCGGTGAAAGAGTTGCTTACAAAATAACAAAACGTAAGACGTCAAACGTGAAATTGATTTTTATGTTTGAGACCTCATGATGCTCACGCCATGCTCATAGATGTTATATATATAATACTCATAATAATCGTAGCCGTTAAAGGGTACAGAAATGGATTAGTAGTAGCTGCATTTTCTTTTGCAGCTATTTTTATTGGTATGGCAGCTGCCATAAAATTATCAGCAGTAGTGGCGAATCGTTTGGCAGATGGTAATAAGAGTTACGAGAAATGGTTGCCGTTTGTATCGTATATATTAGTATTTATTGGAGCTGTTTTTTTAGTCCGTTTAATCGGAAGGCTTACCCAAAAAACGGCAGAAGCCGTAATGTTGGGCTTTGCCAATCGGATGGCCGGTGCATTAATATACATAGTACTTTACACGCTCGTTTTCAGTATTTTTCTTTTTTATATAGAAAAGATCCATTTGCTGAGCAGCAATACCATCCAGGCATCAAAAGTATATCCGTACATAAAACCTATCGGCCCAAAAGCAATTGACCTGATCGGAGACCTGATCCCTATCTTTAAAAACCTGTTCAAGCAATTAGAAAGCTTTTTTGAAGGTGTTGCTACGCAGGTTTCCAAATAATTGCGGCAATGGTTCCGTCATCGCTTAATAATAGTACTGCCGATGAAAGAAATGTGACACAAAGATGCCGCCATGAAAAACTTCGGCCCGTACCAAAAAATCCAAATTCAAAGGATCATAGCCTAGATTGCCGTCAATAATTTGAATTTTCTCTCTTTGGCAACGTTTCCGTATAAAATAACCAAAAACAATACAGATAAGAAAAATGCGGCGTAACTTGCGCTTCATTTTTAATTATAAGCTTGCGATAGTTCAACGATTATGAGCACAAAAGAACAAGTACTACAAGACGTAGTTATCAAATTTGCCGGCGATAGCGGCGACGGTATGCAATTAACCGGAAGCCAGTTTACCAACAACACGGCTTTGATGGGTATTGATTTGGCAACTTTCCCGGATTTTCCTGCGGAGATACGTGCCCCAATAGGTACGTTGCCGGGTGTAAGTGGTTACCAGCTTCGTTTTAGCAGCGATACCATTTTTACTCCGGGTGATGCCTGTGATGTATTGGTAGCAATGAACGCCGCTGCATTAAAAGTAAATTTAAAAGGCTTAAAACACGGTGGTATTATTATTGCCAATACAGATGGTTTTGATTCTAAGAATTTACGTTTAGCAAATTATGCTGAAGGTGTAAATCCATTGGAAGATGATAGCCTGGAAGGTTACAACGTTATTAAAATGGATGTAACCAAGATGACTCGTGAAGCATTGAAGGATATCACGATGGGAACTAAAGAAAAAGACCGTGCAAAAAACATGTTTGTACTGGGCTTTTTATATTGGATGTACAATCGTAACATGGATAATACGATTGAGTTCCTGAAAGAGAAATTCGGCAAAAAAGCAGAAATATTAGAAAGTAATATCCGTGTATTACACGCCGGATATAACTATGGCGATACTACTGAAACATTTGATACGAGATACGTAGTTGAAAAAGCAAAGATGGAATCGGGAACATACCGTTCTATTATGGGTAACCAATCTTTGTCGTATGGCTTGATCGCTGCTGCTGAAAAAAGCGGCTTGCAATTGTTTTTAGGAAGCTATCCTATTACTCCTGCCAGCGATATCTTACACGAATTAAGCAAATACAAAACTTTCGGAATAAAAACATTCCAGGCTGAAGATGAGATTGCTGCGATTGCTTCTGCAATTGGCGCAAGTTATGGCGGCAGCTTAGGTCTTACCACTACCAGCGGTCCGGGTATGGCGCTAAAAGCGGAAGCAATGGGCTTGGCGGTAATGCTGGAAATTCCTTTGGTGATCGTGGATATTCAACGTGGCGGACCAAGTACAGGCTTGCCAACCAAAACTGAGCAAAGCGATCTGTTACAAGCATACTATGGTAGAAACGGTGAATGTCCGATGCCGGTAATTTCTGCTTCTACTCCAAGTGATTGTTTTGATGTAGCATTTGAAGCGGTACGCATCAGTGTTCAGCATATGACACCGGTTATTCTTTTAAGCGATGGTTATATTGCCAATGGTGCAGAGCCCTGGAAATTCCCTGTAGCTGCAGATCTACCTGAAATAAAAGTAAATTTCAAAGAAAAGTTAGATGAAGGCGAAGAAAAATTAATGCCATATAAAAGAGATGAAAAATTAGTTCGTCCATGGGCTATTCCGGGTACACCGGGCTTAGAGCATCGTGTAGGGGGATTAGAAAAACAAGACATCACCGGTAACATTAGCTACGACAATGAAAACCACCAGCACATGGTTAAAACGCGCCAGGCTAAGGTTGATAAAATTGCTGATTATATTCCTGAGCAAAAATTAGATAGCGGTCCTGAAAAAGGAAAAGTATTGGTATTAGGTTGGGGAAGCACTTACGGTGCTATTAAAAGTGCAGTAAAAGATTTGCAGGCACAAGGTCATGCTGTTTCTCATGCGCATTTACGTTATGTTCGTCCTTTCCCTAAAAACCTAGGACAAATCCTTAAGAATTTTGATCACGTTATAATTCCGGAAATTAACAACGGCCAATTAATAAAGATCATCCGTGATGTTTATTTTGTAGATGCGAAAGGATATAATAAGATAATGGGTATTCCTATTACCAAAGGCGAAATGATCGACGAGATCAAGAAGTTTTTATAATCATCTTAAGCGTGAAAAATATTGAAATCCTGCACAAGTGCAGGATTTTTATTTTATGTAATAAGCTGTAGTGCTACCATTAAGCATCGTTGTGTCACTCACTGCAACCGAATATCGTTATTCAACTTTTATTAAAGCGTAGAAAAGCTTTTTATGTTATTGTTTCAATAGCTTCCTTATAAACGTGTCTGTTCCGTTCATCACTTTTAAAATATAGCTTCCGCTGCTTAGCTTACTATTAATATTAAAGCTGATAGTATTTGACGAAGAAGATTGTTGTGCTTTTAGGATAGTCTTTCCTGTTATGTCCATCAGATCAATTTTAACTACGCCATTTACAGCTTTATTAAAGTCTAAGTTTATCCTGCTGTTAAATGGATTGGTAACACTCAGCAAATTCAACTCCTGTATAGAGCTTGTTTTAATGGCAATAGTTTTTGAATAAGTAACAGTTCCGTTCTCATCAACTTGTTTTAACCTATAATATTGAACAGAAGACAAACGAACATTGTCATCGAAAGAATATGTATTTGTCATTAAAGAATTAGTAGCGCCAAATACAAATCCAATATCCTGAAAACTGGTCCCGTCGTAACTCTTCTCTATTTCAAATCCTTTGTTGCCATATTCCGAAGTGGTGATCCATTGCAGTGCTGCAAAGCTGTTCTTATTGTAGCCGTTAAACTCAGTAATGGTTACAGGCAACACTGCTACCGAACCCGGAATACCGGCACCAAAACCCGAAAAGCCCGCGTTATTAAAATCAGCTTGCAATGTATAATTAGTTCCTAATGTATCGTGAGTAGCATTCACAACCATAACACTGCTTGTAAACGGCGTTGAAGGACTAACATCCGGCACATAATGCCCGTCTGTTACCTTTACCATTTGTGCATTATTCCACGATTGACCGGTTGCAGTTTGCCAACCTGTTATTTCTGCCGCAGTATAGTATAAGGTAACCTGGTAATGACCTGATGAGGTATTGTTTGTTGGAGTTATTCTAAATGATTTGGAAGCTAAATAATTATTGGGAACAACATTCCAGAATTGTGATGAAGAAGAACCTATTCTATCAATACTCACTTTCGTACAACCGTAATCGTAAGCAGTAAGATTTTTAACACGAGCCATTATTTTGCCGGTGGAAGAGTAGAAGTAAACATCTTTATTAGGACCTAATGTGGCAGTATCGGAAACCATTGTTGTTTCTGCATTGGTTTGAGGAACAGTTTCTGTTATTGCTAAAATTGGCCGGTATTGTGTATTGTTAACGCTGGTGAATGAGCAGCCATCCGCACTTCCGGAATTGGCACGTTGATATGCTGTAACATTGCTTCCTGCTCCTGCATCTTCTCCTTCTAACGCATCATCGCTGTTGCCATTACTTGTATTATTATAACAGAATTGTAATACCAGGCTTGATACGCCATCCCAAACAAGCGGAGTAGAAAAAGAAAAGGTGTTCCAACTGCTGGCAAGTGTAAATGCACTGTTGCTATATTCATTGGTTAATCCGCTGATATAGGAACCGGTGATACTTGTGCTGGAAGAAAATCCTGCAGCAAAATTAAAATTCTTATACACGTTTCCTGTAAGAGATGTTTCCGATGCGTTTACTGCAATGGCTGTAATAGTGCCGGGTACCAATCCATATGATTTTAGATCAGCAGCAGAATAAATATGTTGTATCTTTTTATCTCGATAAGCCGCATCTGCAAAAGCACTGGTTGCTAATCCAGTTGTATAATTTCCATAAGCAACCGTATTTACATAAGAAGCATGTGGAGCAATATCATCATCTGTTATAGTAAGCGCATATGTATTAAATGAATTGCCTGCAACTGCATTTCCTCCATTTGCATTTACGAGATAACTGATAGTTAAAGTCCTGGTGCTGTCAATCACCTCGTTATCAAAAACAGTGATGGTTATATTTTTGGGGCCTGTTTCTCCTATTGCAAATGAAACAGTAGAAGGCGAGACGGTATAATCAATACCCGCAACTGCTGTTCCGCTTAATTGCAAGGATACATCTGTTTGAGCTGATGCCGCTGAAGAAAGCGACACAGTTAATGTAATGGTTTTAGAAGGAGGACAACTTATATTAGGAGAAGCTGTTTCAGAGATATTCTCTGCAGCTTTATTAAAGCTTACAGTAGGAACGCAGGGAACATATGCAGCGCCTACACCAACGGCATACCAGGCATTCGTTACAATTTCTACTTCTTTACTGCAGCTGCCGTACAAAGTGGTAGCAGCATTAATAGAAACATCCCGGCAATCGGAATATACAGAAGTAGCTGTTAAAGATGTTTCCGTTAAGAAAGCAATTTGCTCCGATTCATCAAAACCGAGTCCGCTGAATTGATAAGAGTTTCCATTGTCATTGGTTCCACTGCCGCCTTCTGTTACTAAATAAAACCAATGATTTAAAACACCACTATTGGTATGAACGCCACAATAATCGTTGGTAGTTTCATTAGGGCTTGGGCATCCCGACACTGTTGCATCCTGCCAGTATTGACCCAGGTAAGTATCCGGTTGCGCCTGTGCCTTAGGATTCTTCATATCCCTCAATGCATCCCTGTTAACGCCTCTTACATAATCCGCTGTTGCATCTTCTCCAATTAGCCAATAATCATATTGCGATGCAGTTGGATCTGCATAATGCTCAATGCATGACGCCCAAATATCGCTAAAGCCTTCGTTCATAGCACCTGATTCTCTGCTGTAAACCAGGTCGCAGGTAGAAGAACAAACGCCGTGTCCAATTTCATGTCCGCAAATATCTAAGGTGGTTAATATTTTAAACCCGCCGGGAACAGGATAGCTTCCATCTCCATAGTTCATTTCATTGCCATCAAAAAAAGCATTGTCGTAGGCATTATCATAATGCACATAACTTTTTATTTTGGCATCATTCCCATCCCAGCTTTTTCTATTGTGCTTGTTCAGCCAATAATCATATACTGTTTCAGCGCCCCAATGTGCATCCAACGCTCCAATATCCTGGTTGGCATTATTAAATTCAGCGTTCGTCCAATTATTATCACCATCTGTAAAATCTACGGCTGTATTGTAATTGGTGCCCTTCTTCATGTTGTAGGTTTCGATTCCCGAAGCAATACCTCTTGTTTCTCTCAATCGATAAGATCCAAAACGACTATCTGTAGTAATATTTTTTGTTCCGCTATATTTCGTGTCTGCTGTACCGTTAGCATTGGCATGATGGATCAATGGATTTTTATAGATCACCTTACCCGTAACTGCGCTCACATAAACAATATTCCTGCTAAGCGGCTTTACTGCATATATATCAAACTTATATGCCAGTACCAATCCTTCATCACCATAATAATCCTGCATAATTACCAATTCCGGCACCGGGTATTTTCCCACCGTTGCATTTTGAGCGCCCTCTTCCTGCCACTTATATAAAGTAGCCCCTACACTTGTGAGTGCATTTTTCAATGCAACAGAATCTGTAATATTCGGAACAATGCTTTTCAATTTATCCAATACGTAAAACTCGCCGCTGGCGTAAGAGATGTTACCATCTTTTAAAACAACGGCATAAGAACCCTGCTCTACTTTTATTCCTTTAAAATATTGCTGATAACGGTAAACGCTAACTGTTTTATCGGGATTATTTTCATTTTTCTTTTTAAGAACATCAACGCCGGCTTTTACAGGCAATATCTCTTTTAATACGGCATCAGATTCAGAAGAACGATAGGCATCTTCTTTTTTAAAAGTAACCAATCGGGGTGTTTGCCTGGCTGCATCATATAATGCGGTAACTATCTTTTTATCCGCTTTAATATTCTTTTTAAAGGAGGAATCGCCCAGATTTTCATTTAATATCTTTTTTTGAGGGGATAACTGTGCTTTTGCGCTGTTAGACACAACACAGATCAACAAAATCAAAAACACGTATTTTGAACTACAGTAGAATTGGCGCATGGGTTGATATTAGACGGCTACAAATTAGCGAAATAAATTATTTAAGCCTAAATTTTCCCCGTTCTATTTTGTTTCTAAACCTGCGTCCCCTACCTTTGCAGCCTGAAAAATAGACCTATTATTATAACTAATTAATTAAGCAATTATGCCGGATATAAAACCTGATGAAATATCAGCCATTCTTCGCCAGCAGTTAACCAATTTTAATGCTTCGGCAAGTTTAGAAGAGATAGGAACCGTATTACAAGTGGGTGATGGAATTGCCCGTGTATATGGATTGAACAATGTACGCAGTGGTGAACTTGTTGAATTTGAAAATGGCGTAAAAGCGATCGCTTTGAACCTTGAAGAAGACAATGTGGGTGTGGTATTGATGGGGGAAAGCAGCGAGATCCGTGAAGGTGATAAAGTAAAACGCACGGGCGAGATCGCTTCTATTAAAGTAGGTGATGGCTTAAGCGGGCGTGTTATTAATACATTAGGTGAACCAATTGATGGTAAAGGTCCTGTAAGCGGTCAATTATACGAAATGCCTTTGGAGCGTAAAGCACCCGGGGTTATCTATCGTGAGCCGGTTAAAGAACCTTTGCAAACCGGTATCAAAGCGATCGATGCGATGATCCCTATCGGTCGTGGCCAGCGTGAATTGATCATTGGTGACCGTCAAACCGGTAAAACTGCTATTGCGATCGACACGATCATCAACCAAAAAGAATTTTTTGCAGCAGGTAAACCTGTTTACTGTATATATGTAGCGATCGGGCAAAAAGCTTCTACCATTGCCGGTATTATGAAGACTTTAGAGGAAAATGGCGCAATGGCTTACACTACCATCGTTGCCGCTTCTGCTTCTGAGCCAGCTCCTTTACAGTTCTATGCTCCATTTGCAGGTGCTGCTATCGGTGAGTTCTTCCGTGATACAGGTCGCCCTGCATTGATCATTTATGATGATCTTTCTAAACAGGCGGTGGCTTATCGTGAGGTATCCTTATTATTAAGAAGACCTCCGGGACGTGAAGCATATCCTGGTGACGTATTCTATTTACATAGCCGTTTATTGGAAAGAGCTGCTAAGATCATTTCAAGAGATGATATTGCTAAGCAGATGAATGATCTTCCTGAATCTATCAAGCATTTGGTAAAAGGTGGCGGATCATTAACAGCATTGCCAGTTATTGAAACACAAGCGGGTGACGTATCTGCATATATTCCTACTAACGTAATCTCTATTACAGATGGGCAGATCTTTTTGGAAAACAACTTATTCAACGCCGGTATTCGTCCTGCCATTAACGTGGGTATTTCGGTAAGTCGCGTGGGTGGTAACGCTCAAATTAAATCGATGAAGAAAGTTGCCGGTACATTAAAATTAGACCAGGCGCTTTATCGTGAGTTGGAAGCGTTCAGTAAGTTTGGTGGTGATCTGGATGCTGCTACTAAAAGTGTAATTGATAAAGGGGCAAGAAACGTGGAGATCTTAAAACAACCTCAATACACTCCGTTCTCAGTAGAAAAGCAAGTGGCGATCATCTACTTAGGAACACAAGGTTTATTAAGAGAAGTTCCGGTTAACAGGGTAAGAGAGTTTGAAGAACATTTCTTATTGGAATTGGAAAACAAACATCCTGAAGTATTGGCTGATTTCAAGAAAGGTAACTTATCGGATGATGGCATCAATAAAGTAGTTGCTTTATCTAAATCATTAGTTGGTCAGTATAAAAAATAAAAAATTAAATAATTTTTATAGAAAGCTGTTTCAGAAATGAAGCAGCTTTTTTTGTTATTGCTGTAACTTTGTCATATAAAATAAGGTGGAATATTATTTGTTCAATCGTATTATAAATTTTTAAAAATGACATTAGGAATATTAGGCATCTCTATTGTTTTTATGGCGATAGGTATGATAGTGCAGTTTAGATTAAAAAGCAAGTTTAAACGATACAGTGAAATGCCCACTACAAGCGGCTTAAGCGGAAAGGAGATAGCAGAAAAAATGCTTCGTGATAATGGCATTTATGATGTACAGGTAATCTCTGTAGACGGTTTTTTATCGGACCACTATAACCCGTCAAATAAAACCGTAAATCTTAGTCCTGATGTTTATGCAGGAAGAAATATAGCTGCAGCAGCCATTGCAGCGCATGAATGTGGGCATGCTGTACAACATGCAAGTGCCTATTCTATGTTAACGCTTCGTAGTAAATTAGTTCCGGTTACACAGGTTAGCACTAATCTTTCTCAATGGATAATTTTAGCCGGAATTGGATTTATGGGTTTTGGCGGCGGTAATCAAACTTTATTATTGGCAGGAATTGTATTATTTGCCGTAACTACCTTATTTACTGTAATTACCTTACCTGTTGAGTTTGATGCATCTGCAAGAGCCTTAAAATGGCTGGATACAGCAAGAATAACCACTACTCCGGAACATGATAAAGCAAAAGATGCATTGCAATGGGCAGCGCTTACGTATGTGGTAGCCGCTTTATCATCCATTGCTACTTTGGCTTATTATATTTTGATCTATAATGGCAGGAGCAGAAATTAAGATAGTAGTTTAAATAATAATAATGCCTGTTCATTGTGAACAGGCATTATTGTTTACATTAATAAATGTTTCAATGCAAATTCTACCAAATAAAAAAGCTATTCCGCTTAAGCAGAATAGCTCTACAAATATTTACAGATAATTAATTACCAGCCTTGTTTTGCAACACCCTCTTTTATAGCCTGTAATGCTTTTGCTTCACTTAATAAAGAAGTCAATTTGTTGCCTTTTCCGTCGTTGCCTTGAGCCATGTATCCACCACGGGCAGTTTTAGTAATTACTGCGTCATGCATGGTAACATTTTTTTCTTTTGTTTTTACGTTATACGCTGTTAATGGAGTTGCCATAATAATAAGTTTTTAATAGTTAGTAGAATATCTTGTTTGTAAGGACTAATCCTAACATTGATAAAGATAGCAAATATGTTTTCCTCTGCAATACCCCATGTTTATTTGGGGATAACTATTGCTTACACATCAATTTTAGCATATTTGGCATGCGTTTCAATAAATTCCCTGCGGGGAGGCACTTCATCGCCCATTAGCATGCTGAAAACCCTGTCTGCTTCAGCAGCACTTTCAATGGTAACTTGTTTTAAGGTTCTGGTTGCAGGATTCATGGTTGTTTCCCACAATTGTTCTGCATTCATTTCTCCCAAACCTTTATATCGTTGTGTAGTTACCGATTCGTCTTTTCCCTGCCCAAACAAAGCAATTAAGCCTTTTCTTTCTACATCATTCCACGCATAATCCTGCTCTTTCCCTTTTTTAACAAGATAAAGCGGCGGCTGTGCAATGTAGATATACCCCTGCTCTACCAATTCCTTCATATAACGGAAGATGAATGTAAGGATCAACGTAGCAATATGACTTCCATCCACATCGGCATCGGTCATAATAATGATCTTATGATAACGAAGTTTGGAAGTATTTAAAGCCTTAGGGTCTTCGGGGGTTCCAATTTTTACACCCATTGCCGTAAACATATTCCTTATTTCCTCGTTGTCGTAAATCTTATGCTCCATTGCTTTTTCCACGTTCAAGATCTTACCACGTAAAGGAAGTATTGCCTGGTAGCTTCTGTCTCTGCCTTGCTTGGCTGTACCACCAGCCGAGTCCCCTTCTACCAGGTATAATTCGCAGCGCATTGGGTCTTTATCAGAACAGTCCGCCAATTTACCGGGCAATCCGCCTCCGGTTAAAACGCTTTTGCGTTGTACCATTTCACGGGCTTTACGGGCCGCTGCTCTTGCCTGTGCTGCTAATATTACTTTTTGAATAATGGTCTTTGCATTCTTTGGATTTTCTTCCAAGTATGCTTCCAATACACGACTTAAAGTAGTGTCCACCACGCCCATGACTTCGGAGTTACCGAGTTTGGTTTTTGTTTGTCCTTCAAACTGTGGTTCGGGAACTTTTACAGAAATGATAGCGCTTAAGCCTTCACGAAAATCATCCCCTTCAATTTCTACCTTGGCTTTTTCAAACATGCTTTCTTTTTCGCCATATGCCTTAAACACTCTTGTTATAGAACGACGAAAACCGGCAACATGCGTACCACCTTCAATGGTATTGATATTATTTACGTAGCTGAATAAATGTTCCTGGTAGCCGGTATTGTAGATCATGGCTACTTCTACCGCTACATTGGTATTCTCATCTCTTCCTTCGCAATACACTACTGATGGCAATAATGGTTGGCGATTGGCATTTTTATCCAACATTTCAACAAACTCGATGATACCACCTTCGCTATAGAATGTTTTAGAGTAAGTATTGCCACTATCATCTTTCTCACGCAGATCATTTATAGTAATGGTTACTTTCCTGTTTAAGAAGGCTAATTCTCTTAAACGTCCTTCTAAAATATCTTTATTATAAACATTTGCAGTAAAGATAGATGTGTCTGGCCAGAAATGAACCAATGTTCCGGTTTCGTTGCTCACGCCAATTTCACGAACCTCATATTGGGGAACGCCGATCTTATATTCCTGTTCAAATATTTTACCTTCTCTTTTTACTGTTACATGCAATTTGGTGCTTAATGCGTTCACGCAACTTACACCCACACCATGCAAACCTCCGGAAACCTTGTAGGTGTCTTTATCAAACTTACCACCGGCGTGCAACACCGTCATTACTATTTCTAAAGCTGATTTTTTTTCTTTGGTATTGATACCCGTTGGGATACCACGACCATCATCATCTACACTTATAGAATTATCTTCATGAATAGTAACAATGATATTTTTACAATAACCCGCCAAGGCTTCGTCAATAGCATTATCTACAACCTCATATACTAAATGATGCAATCCTTTAACGCCGATATCGCCAATATACATGGCAGGGCGCTTACGAACTGCTTCTAAACCTTCTAAAACCTGGATACTATCTGCACCATAACCGTTGGTGGCGGGGGCTATTACTTCTTCAGTTTCTGTACTCATAAATGGGAGGAAATTCGCTTTAATTTTTTCTAAAATCGACCGTCTGCAAATATACCACAAATAAAGGGTTGTACAGCATTTAAACGAGTCAAATTAGATATATTTTTACAAAGATTTCCACAAGCAATTTTTCACTTTTGAAAGCTGGTTTTTGATTGATTTTAAGGGCATTGCTTACGAATAATATTCAATATATCTTGCTTGCTTTTTTACATAACCGTGGCATTCGTCCTGCCCTATATGCGCTATCTTCGCAACCGTTTTATGCATAATCCCATCGACATACTGAATATTGCTAACAAACGTCCGATGTTATTGGATGAAATGGAGCTATTACAGGATGTTGATCGCCTTGTTCCGGGTTCTATAAATTACCAGATCAGGCGTTACCGTAAAGTGCCTCAATTCAGTTTTGAAGATTCGGGCATGCTTGTATATCATTTTGAAAAAAACAACCCCGAAGCTAATTATTTAGAACTACGCTTTTGTATTGCAGGCAATATGTATTGCAACGAATCAAAAGCACAATGCAATGGTTGTATCACAGAATCAAAAAGATCGTGCAACGAAAAAATTGAAAGCGTAGATGTGTTAAGCTTTAGTTTTAAACCATCTTACCTTACTCAATTTGCAAAAGACAATAAGAATATCAATATCACTGAAGAAGTTCTTTCTTTCACACATAAATCATCCTTTTCTAAAATTTTGCCGCTGTGTAATAAAACACGCATGACGATCGAGTCGTTACTCAATCATGCTTACACAGATACAAGAGCAAATATTTTCATTAATGCACAAACGCAAATCCTATTGCTATACAGCATGGATTGCATGTTGGGCATCGGCACTGAAAAAGAAGAAGTGTTTACCTGCAAGTTTTTAGCTAACGCTGATGACAGGGAAAAGATCACCAAAGCAAGAGAAGTGTTATTACAGCATATCGGTGAGCCGTTGACCATTAAAGAATTAAGTCGCAAAGTTGCTATCAACGAATGTTATTTAAAGAAAGGCTTTAAAGAAATGTTTGGCACTACTATCTTCGATTTTTACCAAAGCCAACGCATGGAACACGCCAAATATCTTTTATACGATAAAGGCTTAAGCGTTACCGAAGTTTCTTTAATGCTGGGCTACTCTTCCATCTCTCACTTTAGTACAGCTTTTAAAAAGCACACCGGCATTAAGCCCTGTGAGCTATTATTACATTAATCACATTTTACCTTCAGGATCGACATTGCTATTATACATAGTGAAGTATCTTTGAGCATCCCTTAATTAACAACGAAGGCTTCATGAATCAAAAACAATACAGTGTATTTTCTCTTCCCGTTATTGTAGGCGCTTTAGGGCTTTTTGTAGATGTGTACGATCTATTATTGTTCAGCATCATTCGCAAACCAAGCTTAGCTGCATTAGGATTAAGAGGCGATGAAATAACCAATACCGGTGAATGGATCATCAGTATACAAATGATAGGGCTGGTTGTTGGCGGCATATTCTGGGGCGTACTCGGTGATAAAAGAGGAAGATTAAATGTATTGTTTGGTTCCATTTTATTATACTCCATTGCCAACATTGCTAACGGTATGGTACACACTATCCCTCAATATATCATCATACGTTTTATTGCGGGCATTGGATTGGCGGGTGAAATGGGTGCCAGCATTACATTGGTAAGCGAGATATTACCCAAAGAAAAAAGAGGCATTGCTGCTGCTATTATTACAAGCTTAGGTGTACTAGGTGCTGTATTAGCATATGAAGTATACAATTATTTCCAGGATTGGAGATTGTGCTATTACATTGGCGGCGGTATCGGTTTATTATTATTGCTGTTGCGTGTAAGCATACTCGAAAGCGGCATGTATGATGAAGTAAAGAAAACAACTATTGAACGCGGCAACTTCTTTATGTTCTTTACCAACAAAGACAGGTTCTTTCGATACATGCGTGGCGTTATAATTGGCTTACCTGTTTGGTATGCCATTGGTGTTTTAATAACGTTTGCAGACAAGTTTGGAAAAGAAATGGGCATTGCCAACGTTGATCCCGGTAAAGCGGTCATGTATCAATACTTTGCTTTATGCTTTGGCGATCTTGCCGCAGGTATCTTAAGCAATATTTTAAAAAGCCGAAAAAAAGCATTGTTTACTTTCTTTATCATTCAAGGCATATTTACCATTTTATATTTTTTGCAAGCGGGGGGAAGCGCAGAAAGAATGTATTGGCTTTGTGCCGGATTAGGCTTTGGTTCGGGCTTTTCTGTTTTATACATTACAATGTCTGCTGAACAATTTGGAACTAATTTAAGAGCAACTGCTGCTATTTCCATTCCTAACATGGTGCGTGGAGGGCTGCCATTAATATTGCTATTGTTTAGGGGGATAAGAAGCCTAACCGGTCATTATGTTTCCGGCGGATGGATAACAGGAATTATTTTAATGGCGATGGCTGTAATAGCTGCGTATTATACAAAAGAAAGTTTTGGTAAGGATCTGAATTTTGTAGAAACATAATCATACATTTTGAAAACGAAGCTTCTAATTATTATATCATTATTGTTTGCTTTACATAGTAAGGCAAACATGGCTTCTCCTGTTCAGGAAGGAACAAAAACAAGTGCTCCTTTTTCCAGCAAAGACATTAATATTCTTTCCGAAACTATCCACATCAGCATTAATAAAGAATTTACTACAGCAAAATATGTTGTTGAATATTCAATTGAAACCGATAGCACGGGCAAGCAAATTCCTTTACTTTTTTATGCAGAAAATTATAAAGATGATTTTATAGTTTGGGTTGATGATCAAAAAGTAACTGTACAACAAATACCCGACAGTTATAAAAATATTAATGATTCTCCGTTTTCAGTGTTTGCAAATTCCATTAAAAAAGCAAGCAATTATAGCAATTCTCCATTTGTCACAATTTACTGGAGCGAAAATTATCAATCTAATTATGAAATCAATGACCTGAAATACTTTGAAGCCAGCTTAACGAAAGGCACTCATAAAATAAGAGTAGAATACACTGCCAATGCATGGACAGACCGCAATGATTGGGTTGCTCAACACAGCTTCCGTTATTCTTTGACACCTGCTAAATTTTGGAAATCCTTTGGTAAATTGGATGTCTATGTTGAAAGCGAAGGCGATACCAAACCATTCACCACCAATTTAGGTGAGCCAAACGGAAAAACAATTCAACAAAGCAATAGCTGGTCATTCAATAAGCTTCCTGACGACTATATTGATATTAACTATATGCCGAAAATCAATGTATTGGCAAAGGTTTTAGTATTTATCGATCCTTTTGGAATAGCAGTCATATCGGGCATCTTATTCTTCATGTTACATTTAAGAACAGTTCGCCATTATCGAAATAGATATCCAACAGAAAAATTCTCATTAGCGGTAATAATTGGAAGCCTGGTTATACCGCTTGCTGTTTTATTCATTTACCTCTTTTCATTTGACTTCATTGATACTATTATCGGAAGCAGCGCAAGCCGGTTTCATGGCTACGTATTTTTTTGCCTTTTATTATATCCTATACTCTTGCCATTGTATTGGATAATTATGTGGCGTATTGATAAGATGTTGAAGAAAAAATTAGCTGCCAAAAATGCACAAGATTAACTATACGTTTATTATTGCCTGCACAATCTTCTTATAATTGTTTCCTGCTTAGGAAAAGTTTTTGCCAATACATCAGCTTTAGCCAAAGTAAAATCGTCAAAATCAAAACCCGGAGCAACGGTACAACCTACAAAGCTAAACTCTGTACCTGGTGCAGGTTCGCTTGCAAACCAGCAACCGGCAGGTATTACATATTGAAACACTTCACCTTTTTGCAGATCACTTCCCAATTTGATGGTTTCAAATTTTCCATTGATATGTATAACGTGGATCAACAACAAGCCTCCTGCATAAAAATGCCAGCATTCATCACTTTGTATTTTATGAAAAGCAGAAAAATTACCCTGCTCCAATAAAAAGTAAATAGCGGTTGAAAAGTTCCGGTCTCCTTTAAAACGTTTATCCAGAACTTTTACAGGAATTACTTCTGCAGAACGATAGGTTTCTTTATAATAACCACCTTCCGGATGCGGTTGTAAACTGAATTGCTTAATAAGCTGTTGAGGTGTCACTGTCATTGTATAAAATAGGAATCGCAAAATTATAACGTTATTTATTAAAATGAATCGTTCCTTTGTTTCCTCAAAAAATTAATATGGACCTGGGACAGTTATTTTTTCTGCCGGAATGGGATGATAAATTTTTACGGCTTAATAATGAAGAAGGAGAAGAATGGAAAACCAATAAAGCAATACAGATAGCCGAAACGCTTTATAATAAATGGAGAGATGTTTTTCATTTATCGATTGCTTTTGCCGAATCGCTGCCCGAAGATGAGGAGCAAGGTTTTACGCAAAAGCTCATCATAGAAAATCTAATGGTAGTTGCGCCCAAAATTATGAGTGCTGCCGGCGATACGCTTTATATCATTAAAATGGAAAATGCCGCCATTATTCGTGTAAACTGTATTCAGCTAATGGAACAAATAGGCGTATCTGTATTAATGGGACTAGCAGATGAAAAACACGAAAAGGTAATAAAGGATGAAATGCAAAACTTCCGTTTACTTTTTAAAGAGTGGGTAGCTACTTTTGAAAAAGACGATTGTGAAGATGAATGGGGATTGTTTTAAATGATTTCTCACAGAGAAACAAAGCGCACAAAGAAATAAATATAAGGCTCCGAAAAATCGGAGCCTTATCATAATATATCTGTTATCAATCTTCGTTCAGCTCTAATTCAACAAACCTTTACTTTGCAAATACTCTGCAATTTGTATAGCATTAGTAGCAGCGCCTTTACGCAAGTTATCGCTCACCACCCAGCAGTTCAATGTATTCGCTTGTGATTCATCTCTGCGGATGCGACCAACAAAGGTCTCATCTTTTTCATGCGCTGTTAATGGCATTGGATAAACAGCATTCGCTATATCATCCTGCAACACCAATCCAGGAGCTTTGCTTAATAATGCTTTTACTTCTTCTACATCAAAATCATTTTCAAATTCAATGTTCAAACTTTCGCTATGCCCGCCAATAACAGGAATGCGTACAGTCGTTGCCGTTACTTTAATAGAATTATCGCCAATGATCTTGTTGGTTTCTTTGATCATCTTCATTTCTTCTTTCGTGTAACCGTTTTCTGTAAACACATCGATCTGCGGAATTACATTCAGATCAATCTGGTATTTGTAAGCCATTTCACCTTCCACGCCTTTACGTTCATTAAATAATTGATCAACGGCTTTAACGCCTGTACCGGTAACACTTTGGTAAGTAGAAACCACTACTCTTTTAATTTTATATTTTTCGTGCAAAGGTTTTAACACCAATACCATTTGGATGGTAGAGCAGTTAGGATTTGCAATGATCTTATCGTCTTTCGTCAATACATTGGCATTTACTTCCGGCACTACTAATTTTTTAGTAGGGTCCATGCGCCATGCCGATGAGTTATCGATAACCGTAATACCTGCTTCAGCAAATTTTGGTGCCAGCTCTAACGAGGTACTGCCACCTGCAGAAAATATAGCTACAGCAGGCTTTGCTTTAATTGCATCTTCAAAGCCAACTACTTTATATTTCTTTCCTTTAAATTCCACTTCTTTACCTATTGATTTTTCAGAAGCAACAGGAATTAATTCATCCACAGGAAAATTTCTTTCTGCTAAAACCTGCAACATTTTGCTGCCTACCAAGCCGGTAGCGCCTACTACGGCAACTTTCATTTTATTTGTTTTTAAATTTAAAAAATAAGCCTTCCCGTTGAGGAAGGCTTGTGAATATTGTAGAACAAACAAATACCATTAACCTTCCTTTTGGGAAAACGTCTTGGTGGTCTTTGTATGTTTCTTGTTCATCATTGTGGGCGCAAATGTAGGCATTTTAATTAATAATTTATAATTGGCAATTAATAATTTTTATGGGCTATCGGCTGCACCGCTTTATTCATCAGTGGTTCGGGTTGTACGCTACAAGTCCGCCACATAGCCCACACACTTAGCTTCAGCGGGCTTTCCGCTTACATCCCGCAGCCCGTCATCACGTATTTTTATATTGAACAATAGCAACTTATCACAAAGCAGGTAAACAATGAACTGAGTATTATATAAAGTCATTATCTTTAAAAAACAAGATTTGCTATTTATGAGGAAAAAATTGATTTTCTGCCTTTCGTTATTATTTTCAGTGCTAACCGGGTCTGCACAATTTTCAGAAACTTTTACCGATGGCGACTTTACCAATAATCCCACCTGGATTGGTAATACCGACAGCTTCATCGTAAACACATCATCGCAACTGCAAAGCAATGCTGTGGGCGCAAGCTCTATTAAATACTATTTAAGTACTGCCAATACTTTAGCTACTACTGCCGAATGGAGTTTTTTCGTAAATCTTAAATTCTCCGTTAGCAGCGCCAATTACGTAGATGTTTATTTAATTGCTTCTGCAAGCGATCTAACGGCGAGCGCCACTTCAGGTTACTTTGTACGCATCGGCGGTACTCAAAAAGAAATCTGTTTATTTAAAAAAGGTAGCACAGGTGCAAATGATACAACCCGTTTAATTGATGGATTAAATAACGAAGTATCAAGTTCCAGTAATAACCTGATCCGCATTAAAGTAGTACGGGATGCCAACAATCAATGGATATTATATCGTGACATGACCGGTGGTACCAATTACAGCAGCGAAGGCTCTGCAGTGGATGCTACTTATACTACCTCTTCTTTCTTTGGCATATTAATTACGGAAAGCAACGCGGCTACTCCACGTAAAAATCATTATTTCGATAGCATAGTAGTGCAACCTTACACGCCCGATGTTACCCCACCGCTTATTCAATCCTCCGCTGTTACATTACCATCAACAGTAGATGTATTGTTTAATGAAGCGTTAGATGCTACTACAGCACAGGACATCAATAATTATTCAGCCAATAATAATTTAGGCGCCCCATCAACTGCCGCATTAGATGTAAGCAATAGCGCATTGGTACATTTAACCTTTTCTGCCGGTTTTGCAAATGCTGTAAGCAATACGCTTACCATCAACGGAGTAAAAGATATTTCGGGTAATGCAATTAGTAATGGAACTACCAGCTTCACTTATTTTGCTCCTTATACAGCTCAAAAATATGATGTGGTAATTGATGAGATCATGAGCGATGAAACACCTGCTGTCAGCCTGCCTGAAAGAGAGTGGGTGGAACTGAAGAATACTTCTTCCTCTGCCATCAATCTGCAAGGCTGGCGAATTAAAGATGCTACAGGACAAAGCGGCGCTTTTACTTCCTTTGTTTTGCAACCCGGCTCTTATGTAATTTTATGTGGTACAAGTTCTGTTGCAGATATGTCGGCTTATGGCGATGTACTGGGTGTAAGCAGTTTTCCTTCATTAAATAATTCAGGTGAATTGCTTACGTTGGTGGACAATAATGGAGCAACCATTCACGCTGTAAATTATTCTCCTGACTGGTTTGGAGATGATACAAAGAAAGATGGCGGCTGGACATTGGAAATGATCAACACTACGAGCCCATGCTCAGGTGCTTCCAATTGGACAGCAAGCATCGACCCTCGTGGCGGAACACCCGGCACCGTTAATTCAGTAAACGGAGGAACTGCAGATGTAACAGGTCCAAAACTTTTAAGCGCTTTTGTTACAGATCCAACGCACATTGTTATCAACTTCGATGAATCATTGGATAGTATCTCCGGTTCTGCCATTTCTAATTACACACTCACTAATAATTTAACTGTTAGTGCCGCAACAGCAGTTGGTCCGTTATACAATTCCGTTAATATTACATTAAGTGCTCCATTGGTTACAGGTACTCAATATACAATTACAGCAAGCAATGTTACAGATTGCTTAGGCAACCTGATCGGCGCTACCAATTCAGCCAATTTATTAGTTGCTTCTCCTGTTGCGCCTTTTGACCTCGTGGTAAATGAAATATTATACAATCCTATTCCATCCATCAATTTACAACCCTCGGGTGTTGATTATGTTGAAATATACAATCGCAGTAACAAAGTAATTGATTTGAGCACTGTTTATATTGCCAATCGCAGCAGCACAACAGGAGCTATAGGAAGTTTACAAAAATTAAGCAGTGCAAGTCAGCTGTTACAACCGCAACAGTATGTAGTGGCAACATCTAATCCGGCTATTGTACGCAGAGATTTTTATGTAAAAGATACTACCGCTTTTGTAACGGTACCGAGTATGCCATCTTATAGTGATGATAAGGGGTATGTGATACTTTGCACGGGAGACCAAACCATAATTGATGAAGTGGATTATACAGACAAATGGCAATTTCCGCTGATCCATAATACAGAAGGCGTTGCTTTGGAAAGAATCAATTCTGATGACACTACACAACCACAACAACAGAGCAACTGGCATTCTGCTGCCACAAGTGTTGGATATGGAACACCTACTTATAAAAATTCTCAATACCGCTTAGATCAACAGGTGCAAGGTGAGATAACTGTTTCTCCATCTGTATTTTCTCCTGACAATGATGGGCAAGATGATTTTGCAACGATCGATTATAATTTTCCTGAGCCGGGATATGTTGCCAACATAACAATTTTTGATGCTTCAGGAAGGCCGGTACGCTACCTGCAAAAGAATGCACTTTGCGGTATAAAAGGATTTTATCGCTGGGATGGATTGAATGATAAAAATGCGAAGCTCCCTGTTGGCGTGTATGTGATCTATACAGAAATATTTAACCTGCAAGGAAAAACAAAACAGTTTAAGAATACTGTTGTATTGGCAAGAAAGAACTAATTTATGTTTATCGGGAACATCATCAAAACAAATTATATATATTTGTTCTATAACATAATTCCCAAATTTTAAAAAACCTACAAATGAAAAAAGTTCGTATTCCGGCATTAGCGCTATGCGCTATTATATCCTTGTATTCCTGTAAAAAAGATGATGCCAGTTCAGGTGGTGTTAAAGCCGACCCTAATCCTCCAATCACCTATTTAAAAACAGGTAATAAATGGGTGTACAATATAACAGGAGGAATCCTTGCATTCAGTTATTCTACCTCCACGCAGGAAATAACCGCCAACAATAATGGAATATTTACATTAGCTGTTACGTTTGATAATGATAAAAGCACGGCATTTGAATATTATTCAAATGGATTTTTATGTACGTATGATGACGGAGAAAGTATTGGTCCTGATCAGCCTATTTTGAAATTTACCAATGCGCAGGTTGGTGACAAATGGACAAGAATAACGCCTTCAGAAACGTATTATCACGAGCTTGAATCATTAAATGAATCTGTTACGGTACCTGCAGGAACATTTATTTGCAAAAAAATAAAAACAACTTTTAAAAATGCATTCAATGATCAAACCTCTTATTGGTCGGATCAGTATGGAGAAATTAAAATAGAAGGTTTATCTGCAGAAATGGAATTGGCGAGCAAAAATTTCTAGATTATTTTTATCGTTTAAGTCCAGCATAATTTTAAAAATTATGCTGGACTTATTATTTTATAGCACTTTTATTGAAATATTTTTTCTTCGTGCGTTAACTGTCCATTTTCATTTACGCCTTCAATTATAACTCTGATCTTTTTACATTGATCATTATTATAAAAAGGAATGGTTATTCTTCTTCGTTTTGCATTCATTATCAAATAAGGATTCCAGTAAAGCGTAGTGCGATAATCAGGAGCTGAAAAATCGGTAGTTGTTTCATAGTTAGGAGAATAGAATTCTTTAATAGGCGAATACCCAACAATAGAAACAAAATCCAACCCCTTTATGTCCGGGTTTCGGCTGCTGCCTTTTTTTGTATAAATGGCAATAGCACCACCTGACCCATCTCCTGAACCTCCATAGAATGGAGGCGGAAAAACTTTTATCATAGCAATGTCTGCAACAGGTATTGATTGCATCGCACTCATATCGCTGCTCATTTCATCCAGGTAAAAGCCCGGAGTACCTCCTCTCCACGAAGCCGAAGCATTGCCGCTGCCATCCGTATAGATTTGCAGCCCAGCTACCTTTCCTTGCAAGTAGTTAATAATACTTGAATAGGAACTTGACGATATATCATCTTCCAATATAAACGTATGTGCGTCATCGCTGGAAAAAAATCCTGAAGTATATTCTTCATTCATTTTTTCCTCCTTGGATTTTATTTTAGCAGTTACCGTAACAGTGGTTAGTAGCTTTATCTTTTTTTCATTTTCTAAAAATTCTTTGTGAATCAGATCTGCAATAAGTTTATTTTTTTTCCATAAAGAACTATCTATAGGATTTATAAAAAGATCATTTAATTGTTGAAGTGATGAAAACGGGGGTTTTGCAAAACCATTACTAAAAGAGAAACTCGCCGTAGAAGTAAATATCTTATCCTTATCGTTATTGAATTGATAAAACAATTTAGCCGTATCAAAAAAATACATATTACTTTGTTTAAATTGCCCGGCTTTATCCAATGGCATTATAAACATATTGGTAGATGTATTTTTTGTTTTAAGGATCCCCGTCAACTCTTTTCCTTTTAAAGCAATCGAGGTTAATCCAAATGCCTTGCCTTGTATTGATATTTGGCTATCGATGGAATATTTTAATTGCGGCCATTTACCGACCAATAATTCCTCCCACTTAAACCTACGCCAACCGTTTGTCATCATTACCAGGTCTAAATGTTGTTTTACAGAATCATCATCACTTGAAAAATAATAAGCAGGGTTATACACATATCCTTTTACATCCTGGCTCAATAATAAAGAAGAGTAAATATTGTCTTCATTACCCGAAACAGGATTTAAATCACCATCTGTAACAGCAATAGACAAATTGGTGTTTAACGTTCCGCCAACATCTATCTGCAACACATTGTGACCACGCTTGATAATATTCTTTTCAATAGCATGCAGATCCGTATTAAAAAAATAATTTCCCTGGCTAACAAAAACAATACGTTCGGCAACGGGCACATCATCCGCATTGAATAAGGTTACCTGCATAATGCCATCAATAGTACTGTCTGCAGGAATATATGCATTCACTACGTTTTTAGCAGCCATATTAATTTTAGCGCTGTAAACCAATTGGTGTTGGATATGCGCTATAACGGAAAATTTTTTGAACGATTCATCAACACCATCTGTTCTTGAGATACTATAATTAACGCGATTATTTTCATAGGTAAGCGCTAATGTTGCTCCTTGTTCTTTTATTGTTGGCAAGGCAGTTTCATGCAACGTTCCTTTTTTATCTTTCCATTGTGCCTTGTAGAGCTTGCCTGCCAAGGGATCAAGCGTAAAATATCCCATACCATCATGTACAGACGAAAAGGCTGTCACTTTTGAATTCTTTTCATCAACAATATTGCCTGAAACCGCTACCGGCATTCCTTTTTGATCAACTGCCTTAAATGCTACTTTGGAAGCAATGCCTGCGACCAGGTCACCACCTTCAGGAAAAAACGATAACGTATATAATGAGGCAATTGGTTTTTTGGGTGCTTGAGAAGTATTGATAATAGAAATAGGTTTTATATATAATAAAGAGGAATCGAAGTTGAGCATCCATTGTGTATAAGCACGAACGTACAATGTTGATGATTTTAATGAATCGGGTAATTCAAACGCTGATGCCGCTCCCGATTGAATTACCGGCATTACTTTCCGCTGTAATAATTTTCCTTTATCATCCAACAATTCTGCATATATCGTTTTACTTAATGCAGGTGCCAGGTTTACTGTGGTAATATAAGCTTTGAACCAAATGGTATCGCCGGAAAAATAATATCCTTTATCGTACTGCACATAAATTTTTTCCTGCTGATATTGGGCAGTTAATTGATTTAATAATGAATCTATATGCTGTGCCTTAACAGGTTGAATAAAGAGTAAAACAATGACAATGAAAGATAAAAATTTAAACATGCGGTTTCTCTTCATGGCAGTTACTTATTTTCTATGTATAAAGTAAATTATTATTTGGCAGAAAAAATATTAATAAGATGCTAAACAGTATAAATTAAAACTCCCCATTTGGCAATGAGGAGCTTTAGTTATTTTACCGGAGGTTTTAGATCATCGATACCCACATCTTTTTTCTCGTTATCGTCATAATCCGGTTTCTTTTCTAAATTATATCTTATCACAAGGTAACCGCCGAAAGCAGCCATTAATGCAATTAGTTCAAATAAAAGCAATTGAGAAAGATCTGCATTGGAAGTAGGATTTAAAACCATGTTCCGCAACTGTTCCGCATTTATATGTGACAATGATAATGCAAGCGGAGCGCCAATAAACAATTCAGCCCCAAACCAGGCAGCGATGGTATAAAATATCCATCGTATGGAACTTAGCCCTTTTTTCCTGGCTTTAATTGAAATACCCCAACAAAGAAATATTAATATTATTGCGTCTGCCATAGTTATACTAAATCAATATCAAAATTTACCAATTGTACAAACTCTGCTAATCTTCTGTCAATATCTTCTTTGGTTATTTCTTTTATTCTTTCAGGCCCAAATTTTTCTACGCAGAAACTCGCCAAAGCGCTACCAACAATAATAGCAGTCTTCATATTTTCAAAGCTGATGTCTTTTGTTTTTGCTAAATGACCGATGAAGCCACCCGCAAATGTATCTCCGGCACCGGTGGGATCAAACACTTCTTCTAACGGTAACGCAGGTGCGAAGAAAACATGATTTTCGTGGAATAGTAATGCACCATGCTCTCCTTTTTTTATGATCAAAAATTTTGGACCCATGGTTAATATTTTACGGGCTGCTTTCACTAAAGAAAATTCACCGCTTAATTGCCTTGCTTCCCCATCATTCACTAATAATACATCTACCTTTTGCAATACTTGTTTCAATCCATCCAAAGCAATGTCCATCCAAAAATTCATGGTGTCCATTACGATCAACTTTGGTCTTGTTTTTAATTGACTGATCACACTCAGTTGTATTTCAGGAGCCAAATTTCCTAACATTACAAATTCTGCTCCTTGATAACTATCCGGTACAACAGGTTTAAAATCTGCCAACACGTTTAGATCTGTAACCAATGTATCACGGGTGTTCATATCTAAATGATATTTACCACTCCAGAAAAAAGATTTTTTATCGGGAACAATTTCTACACCTTCCAACTGAACACCCAACTTTTTTAATGAATCCATTTCTTCTTTAGGAAAATCGTAGCCAACAATAGAGATTTGTTGTACAGGTTGTACAAAATTGCTTGCAGCATACGCAACATATGTTGCGGAACCTCCTACTATCTTATCTACTTTTCCGAAAGGCGTTTCAATAGCGTCAAAAGCCATGGTGCCAACTGTAATTACAGACATAATTAATTTTAAATGGTATAAAAATTGATTTCTAAAAAACTATGCAAAAGTAGTGGATTGCAAAGTGTTTTTGCTAAGTTGTGAAAGGTTTTTACAAAACAATAAAATTACCATTGTGTTAATACAGGTTCATACTGAAAACCCTCAACCAAGGTTGATTAAGCAGGTAGCCGAATGCCTGAAAGATGGCGGTATCATTATTTATCCTACTGATACCATTTATGGTTTAGGATGTGATATTTTTCAGCATAAAGCCGTTGAAAAAATTTGTCGCATTAAGAATATAGACATTCAAAAAGCGCAGTTATCATTCATTTGCAGCAGCCTTAGTAATCTAAGCGACTATACTAAAAGTATTGACACTCCACTTTACCGTGTATTAAAAAATCATTTGCCCGGGCCTTATACATTTATTCTACCTGCCAGTAAGCAGGTGCCTAAAATACTGCAAAGCAAAAAATCAACTATTGGCTTGCGTGTGCCGGACAATAAGATTTGCTGCGCCATTTTACAGGAAACCGGTAATCCTATTTTGAGCACATCGTTACCCGGTGAAATGGTAGAAGAATACACCGACCCTGAATTAATGTATAAAAAATTTGAAACCCTGGTGGACATAGTTATTGATGGTGGCATTGGCGGAATGGTTCCTTCTACTGTTGTTGATTGTACTACCGACGATTGGAAAGTATTACGCCAAGGATTGGGCGAATGGGCTGCATAAAAAATGCTCCGGGTCTATCCCGAAGCATTTATCATTACCCATGTTTCAAACAAAAACTACTTAACGCGTCTTATTCCTTTATGGTGTCTGTGGTGGTGTTTATGATGATGTTTTTTTACCTGTTTTTTGTTTACCCGCATTTCGGTACCATGTTTAACCGGAGGTTTTACAGGAGCAGCATTCGCTGTACTGATTCCAAAAGCCAATATTAATGTTGCAATTGATGCAAGGAAGAATTTCGATTTCATAAAAAATGTTTTTAATTGTTATTTAATTCTTTTACTAAATAGATGTTTTATTGAAAACAAAGTTTAAACACGAATTTCCTTTAAGAAAACTTTTGCAATTGTAAAGCAATTGTTATTTCACTTCCATTAGTTCATTCCACCGGGTAGTATATCTTGGGCTACGCAGTTCCTGTCGCATTTTCCAATCTTTTTTAGTGCCGGATGCTGCAAATTTTATTACATCGTTGCGCATAGCGAAGTTTACATTATCAACTGTATTCATTAAAAAACGTTTGTTATTGTCTGTTTCAGGAACAAACAAATTTCCCTGTATGGTTTCATCAGGAACCAATCCGCTTAACATTACGCCGGCTTTTTTATAGAGTTTGTCCTTCTCATATAAACGTTCTACTAATTCTAATGCCGGTTTAATCAATTCGTTGGTGGCACATGTTGCAAAAGGCAAAGTAGTGTAACTTCCAATGCTTTTACCGCGATGAAAACCGATGTTATGATCTTCTCCTTTTGTAACCATAAACACGCTTATTACAGTAGCAGCACTTTGTTGTCGACGTAATTTTTCTGCAGCTTTTGAAGTATAAGTAGCCACTGCTTCTTTGATCTCATTAATATCATCAACAATACGACCAAACATTCTTGTAGTGGCGATCATCTTTTTATTTATCAATTCATTGTCCGAAAAAATTGCATCTTCGCCTTTCAATTCTCTCAATAAACGCACGCCCGTTATACCTCCCATATTTTTACCTGCCCATTCTTCTGTTTTCTTACTTAAATCATAAGCGGTAAATAATAAGTACATCCGTAGCTTCTCTGCATATTTTCTACCTACGCCCCATATCTCGCCAACAGGCGTTTGTTGCAATGCACCGGCAATACTTTCTTCATTATCCAGTACCACTACACACTGTGTTTCTTTTTTATTTTTTTTGGCAAGATGATTGGCAACTTTCGATAACACTTTTGTTGGCGCTACACCTACAGATACTTTTATCCCCGTCCATTGCTCTACAGTTTGGCGAATGAATAAACCGACTTCATACAGATCAGCGTTCTCAAATTCATCTAAATTTAAAAAGGCTTCATCAACAGAATATACTTCTACATTCTCTCTTCCCAGGATCATTTTTAATGTTTCCATTACACGCCAGCTTAAATCGCCATACAAATTATAATTAGAAGAAAACGTTGCAACATTGTATTTATCTATCAATGGTTTTGCTTTAAAATATGGTCCTGCCATTTCAACGCCGATCTTTTTAGCTTCATCGCTGCGGGAAACAATGCATCCATCATTATTACTCAGCACCACAACAGGGCGATCGTCCAAGTGCGGTTGAAACAACCGTTCGCAGGAACAATAAAAACTATTACAATCTACTACAGCTTTCATAACAATCCTTTTTCAAGAATATGAATAACGCAGGTAACAACGCCCCAAGGCTGGTATGCGGTAAACTCTTCCACAACAATATCTCTGAATTGCCTGTTTTCTGCCTGCAGTATGATGCGATTCATTGTTTGTGATAAGCGACGTACTACCAACTCTCCATCAATCGCTGCAATAATTATTTTTCCGCTTATTGCTTTCACAGAACGGTCAACAATCAATATATCTCCACTTTGAATGCCGGCACCATTCATAGCGTTGCTATTCATCTTAAAGAAAAATGTTGCCGGTTTATTTCGGATCAATTGTTCATTCAGATCTATGCCACGTTCCATATAATCATCGGCAGCAGCGCCAAAGCCGGTTGCATTAGCCATCGGTACATCTTGTTGCTTAAATTGTTTACTCCCCTTATAAGTACTGCTAAAAAAAAGTTCATCCTCCATAAAAATTAATTTTGTTTGACTAAATATTTTAGTAAATTTATACTAAATTATTTGGTAAAACAAGTTTGGTTTAGAGTTTGTACTACATACATCAGGCATAAAAAAATTTAAATATGAAAAACATTAAAGAACTCAACAGTATACCCGGTTACAGGGTATATGAATATTTACTGGTGCTGAATCCACATGAAGAATTGCGTAATAAGATCATGCATGTAAAGCAGCAGTTTCATGATACCTATCAATCCGATACGGCTTTATACAGCAAACCTCATATCACATTGGTAAATTTTGTACAATACGAAATGCTGGAAGAAAGATTATTGAATCGTTTAAAGGCAATTGCCATGTCATTTCATCCCATAAAAATAGAATTGAAAGATTACGGCAGCTTTCCATCGCATACCATATATATTAATATACTATCAAAATTGCCGATACAAAGTTTGGTAAAGCAAATTCGCAGTGAAGCTCAACGTTTAATGAAACTAAACGAGGACAATAAGCCACACTTTATTTTGGAACCGCATTTAACGATTGCCCGTAAACTTTTACCCTGGCAATATGAAAAAGGCTGGTTGGAATACAGTCACAAACATTTTACGGGAAGATTTATAGCCGACGCCATGTTATTATTAAAACGACCTGTTGGTGAAATGCGCTATCAAATTGTGCAGCGGCTGGAATTTCAAAACCTGCTGATACCGGCAACGACACAAGGCGAGTTATTTATGTAACGAGCGGTACTATTAAATTTCGGCATTGTGGAAACTGTGCTGAGAAACGAAGCATCTTTCACTTGTACGTATACCGCTGTCAACTATTAGCAACTTTTAAGTCTGAAATAATATTCAACAAAAAATCTTTGCGCTTTAACTCTTTGCAGCTTGCGTGAAACAAAATAATAATAATGGATAATAACTCCAAACCATCTGCCAAGCAAATGAATCTTCGGCAGGACCATCATAAAGTAAATGTAAAATCACAGGAAGAGACATCTCAGTACCTACAAGGCAGAGGAGCACAATTCAATACAAAAAATAAGTTCATAAAAAATGAATCTACCAAAGAACATATTGAAGGTATTGATGATTGGGAAGAAACAAATGTGCCGACACAATACATAGAGCAACAATCAAAAACCATTGTAAACAATGTTGCAAGTCCGGATGTGGGCATGAGCTATAGTATGAATCCTTATGCCGGTTGTGAACATGGCTGCATTTATTGTTATGCACGTAATGTTCATGAATACTGGGGTTACAGTGCAGGTTTGGATTTTGAACGAAAGATAATTGTAAAGAAAAATGCACCACAACTGTTACGCAAGTTCTTAATGAATCCAAAATGGGTTTGTACTCCCATCATGTTAAGCGGAAATACAGATTGTTATCAACCGGCAGAACAAACTTATCGTTTAACAAGAGCGATGCTGGAAGTATGCAACGAATTTAATCAGCCGGTTGGCATACTCACAAAAAACTCATGGATATTAAAAGACAAAGATGTGTTACAGGAAATGGCGAAGAAACAAATTGTATCAGCCATGGTTTCCATTACTTCTTTTAATGAAGATCTGCGCAGAGTAATGGAGCCGCGTACTACCACCGCCAAGCAAAAATTAAAAGTAATTGAAGAGTTAAGCAATGCCGGTGTGCGCATGGGAATAATGATGGGACCAATGATCCCGGGTTTGAATGAACACGAAATGCAACGCATCATGAAAGCTGCTGCTGATTGCGGTGCCACTTTTACTGCTTATACTTTTATCCGTTTAAATGGCGCTATTAAATTCTTATTTCACGATTGGCTGTATAAAAACTTTCCGAATCATGCAGATAAAGTTTGGCATTTAGTAGAGCAAAGTCATGATGGAAAAGTGAATGATACCCGCTGGGGCGTGCGCATGCGGGGCGAAGGAAATATTGCGCAATTAGTAAATCAGCAATATAAAAAATACGGTAAGCTGTATAATATGAATGCAGAAGAGTGGAGCTTGAATACAAAATTATTTAGAGTTCCGGGCGGACAGGGAAAATTATTTTGAGAAATTAAATCGATAAAACTTATGACATCAATAACCGGGGATTATTTAGTAAACATCATTGAAAGGTCTATCAATACTACCATTTATCTGCGTCGTAATATCTCTGTAGAGAGTGTAGCAAATGAAACCATTGCTGTTACAGATGAAGAGATCGTAGACTTTATTGTTTCTATTCCTTACTTTGATGCAAAGCTAAAAGACTTTATTGTTGGAAATGAATCCGACCAAACTATCATTAGCCAAAACTGGGAAAATGAATTTATAAAAAAATGTATTGCCTGGGCAACGAATGAAGATTGGCTACAGAATAATATTTCGTTTGTAAAAAATATTTATAAACCGGAAATTAATAAAAATGCTTTGACGTTGCCTTATTAATGATTTTAAGATCGCTAATAAAAAGCCTCTCAAAATTTGAGAGGCTTTTTATTAAGTTTTTTTTAATTATCCCGGCATACGGGTAATATATTTCTCCATTTGCTTTACCTGGTCAACAATTTGCGGAGTAGTAGGCTTTAATGCTTTTACTTTTCTGAAATATTCTTTTGCTGCTCGAAACTCTCTTTTGTTTATCATGATAGAAGATAGCTGTAAGTAGGCTGCTGCTTCATTTTCTTTATCAGGCAATCCTGAACGGATAGCTGCACGGATATAAGATTCCGATTGTTTTAGATCGCCTTTTTGCATGGCGAGCATTCCTAATTGCAATTTGTTGGCGCCTTCAGCTTCTTTCATCGGCATACCCATATCGAGGCTCTTCTTCATTAGCCTTTCAGCGGTATCAAAATCCTGGTCAACCATTGCCAGATTGCCTTTAATAGTATAATACACCGAGCGAACGGGTTTGATCAACAACCCCGGAAATTTTATAGAATTAATTACCTTTTTGGCTCCTTCCATATCCCCCTGCTCCATAGCATCCTGTATTAAACGTAGCGGGCCAAAAATAAAATGCCCTACAATCAGCACCACTGCTATCAAATATAAAATAAATGAAGGCCAAAAACCAGCTTGTATATTGGTAAAAATTGCCAGCGCTAAAAAAAGAATACCTAATTGTAAACGGTATTTGATAATCGTGTTCAACCACTTCATACATATAAAATTGGATGGCAAAGATAGGGCACGATAGTGGATTTGTGATTTCTGATTTGTGATAGTATTTTTGCCGCTCAATATTGGTCCCATAGTTCAATGGATAGAATAGAAGTTTCCTAAACTTTTGATGCAAGTTCGATTCTTGCTGGGACTACTAAGTTTTAATACAAATAAACAGATATAGCTGCTTTTTGCTTAAATCATACAATCTCAAAAGCTGTCAATTAGATAATGGCTTTGGGTTTTTTGTTCTTCCTCAAGATATTTTTTTAAAGTTGCTTTAGCAGTTTTATGATCACCGGTATGGCTCCAACCAGGCGGCATTATAAAATATAGGAATTTGTTTTTTATACCGGGTGCCGCTTTTACGTTGAAGAATGCAACAAGATTGTCTTTTGAATTACTTAATATAACATTGATCGTTCCGTTGGATATTGCTTTTGCTTCTACTTTCAATGTTGCCGGGTTTAGTAATGGTCGCTGTTTTTTCACCCTTTACTGATATGGAAGATAAAGCGGAGCCATCTTTGGAGTCGATTACTTTTCCTTTTACCTGTCGGGCCTTCTAACATAGTGCAAAAATGGGATAAGTTTAATGGATGGGATTGGTGCAGCGGATACAATTACAGCAGTAAAGAAATTCTTGGATTTACACAAACACATTTAAGCGGAACCGGTATTGCCGTAAAAGCAAAATTATTTGGTATTATAAGCCACGATCTCCGCTCACCTATTCATCACGTTCATCAGTTTTTAAAACTACAGCAAAAAGCGCCACATTTGTTTACAGAAACTGAAAAGGAAAACTTAAATAATAAATTACAAACTGCAGCCGGCTCATTGTTGGAAACAATGGAAAATTTGTTGCTCTGGAGTAAAACGCAGCTAAACCAATTTACAACAGTTTATCAAAATGTATCATTACTCTCACTTCTATCTCAATGCCTGCAACTATTAGCACTTACCATTGAAGCAAAGAATATTACAATTGAAAACAACGTAAATGAATCTGTGTTGGTATATACCGATCCTGATTTTTTACAAACTATTATCCGTAATCTTTTACAAAATGCCATTAAAGCAGCTATCCCTAATAGTACTATTACTATTGACAGCGCAGAACAATCAATAGGTGGTCTGCCTTACACTACTTTATCCATTACTAACGAAGGTGAACCATTCAGCCAGCAACAGTATGAACAGATCATAGCAAACAATAGTTCTTCTAAAGGATTGGAAGGACTTGGTTTAAAAGTAGTAGATGAGTTGAGTAGAAAAATAACTATCAAGGTTTTGTTTGAAGCAGAAATACCCAATAAAACAAAAACCATCCTGATCTTTAGAAATAGTTAGTTTTTTTTTCTTCAGGAGTATTGCTATCACGACATCCTTTATTTAAAAAATTCTGTAAGGTATTTAACACTTCTTTTTCGCCGGATCTTTTATTAAGAAAACCTGCGATTTTGAATTGCATTAGTTTATCTATCGTTTCTTTGTCAGAAACCATGCTATGAATAAGTATGGAAAGATCCGGATATTGTATAGTGAGCCGGGGAAGTATATCAATAGAATTGCCGTCTTTAAGATTTAGATCAAGAATCAAGTGCGTGTATTCATTTGCAATAAGGGATTGATCTAATTCTTTAAGCGAAGATGCCCCTTTAATAATATAATCACGGAAGTTTGCCGAAATGAGATATTGTAATCCTTTTACTATTATATCTTCATCATCTACGATCAATACTCCCTTTAAAGTATTCATAATGGTAAAATTAAAACAGGTATTCTCTTTATTTTGTAGGTTTTATAAGACAACTCGAAAAAATACTCAATAGATAAGTAATTCATTAACAACAAATTAAGAGAACAGCGTTTTTTGTCTTAAAATCTTGGCGGAGCACACCGGAAAGAATTATCTGTTGCTACTCGCTTCCCGGTTACAGTTAATGATAACTCATAACTATTGGTATTTTTTACTGCTTTACCTAATGATGAAGTATTGATATCATAGCTTACTCCAATCGTAACATGATTAAAATATAAGCCCGCAAAAGGAGATATTGCATCGTTCAATCTATAATTTATTCCACCAATTATATCTGTTTGCGATGCGGGATTTGCAGGTACCTGCACATTAGCACCTATCATTATCTCATTTGCATTTCCCTGCTGCATATAAATAAAATTAGGTGTAATGCTTACCCGCTCTGTATAAAAGTATTTTAATCCTCCATGAATTGTATACCGGTATGGGAGCTTTTCTTTTAAGCCTGTTGATAAAAAAGGATCTACCGGTTGTGTAAGATGATCCATAGAAAATCCAATAAAAGGATTTACTGATTTGTCCGGATCATTATCATAATAAGCAATACCTGCTGCGGCATCAAACGTGGTGGCAGAAGTGGTTGATAACAGATCGTGAGAAACTATATTGGGATCATAGCCTGTGCCGAATACCCATTGATCACCAAATTTTAATTTTGCGGGATCGAATCTACGATTGATAAATCCTACCTGCAAACCGATGATTATTTTTTTAAAGCCTTTTGCATCCAATTGTAAACCTGAATATGCTAAGGAAAGTGCGCCTTGCAAATAATTATAACCACCATCGCCGGCAGTTTGATCAAATATATTTATACCTACGTTTAGTTTGCTTTTAGTGGTCATATCTGCAGATATGCCGGTGGTAACAAAAGGGGCTCCGAAAACATTCCATTGATTGCGATGAATAGCGGTTGCCCTGTAATCGCCATCCAGCACGCCGGTTAATGCAGGATTCAGATATAATGGGTATGCATAAAATTGCGAGAAATGAGGATCGACCTGCGCCGTTGTTTTATTGAAAATACCAATAAATAAAATAAAATATAGTAAACCCTTTCTTCGCATTATCTATCGTATAAGATTTATAGTTCCTTTTGTATTTATAGCTGCACCATTATACATAACCGCAGTTACGATATAGTTATATACTCCGGCAGGCTGTTGCTTTCCTTTGTAAGTGCCGTCCCATCCTTTTTTAATATCAGCAGTTTCAAACATCAATTGTCCCCATTGGTTATATACCGACATTCTACCACTGCTTACCGAACTTCCATATACCGAGAAGAAATCATTTGAACCGTCATTATTAGGCGAAAATGCATTGGGTACAAAAAAGTCATTTACGTCTTTTACAACCAATCGTAAGCTAACCGTATCTAAACATCCTAATTGCGACATAGCTGTTACTATAATGTCCGTGGTTTTTTTAGCAATCAGGTTTTGATTCAAAGATGTTTGTGAAAGAAAATCCTGTTTGGGTTTCCATGATAATATGTGATAGTCGGAAGTACCTGAAGTATTTAGAGAAATAGCAGCGCCCGGAAGCACATCATTGTCAGAGGCGGATAGTTCTACATTGAAATCATTGTCAATAACAGTTAATTGCAATGTAACTAAAGAATCGCAGCCGGCAACATTTGGAACATGCATTACATACGTTCCTGATTGCGTATATGCCTGCCCGTTCCAGGCAAAAGGAAGGTTTGTGTTACATACATTTATTGTAGTTACACTATTGGTTGCTTTCAATATAGTTAATACCAATGTTGCAATAGAGTCACAACCTCCTGTTCCGATGGTATGATAATCGTAAGAACCATCTGTAGTATAAGAATTGCCATTCCATATATATGGCAGATCAGTGGGGCATATTTTTATTGTTATGATACTGGTAGCCGGTTTATAAACTGTTAAAATAAGTGTTGCGGTTGAATCGCAGCCAACTGCGTTGGTAGCGTGATAATCATATGACCCTGCTGCATTATATGCGTTGCCATTCCAGGTATAAGGTAATGCAGAAGAACAAATTTTAACAGCTGTAGAGCTGCTTGTTTCTTTTAATACACTTAATATTAAAGTTGCAGTGGAATCGCAACTTGCAGCATTCGTTGTATGATAGTCATAAGAGCCGGCAGTGTTGTACGAATTTCCATTCCATTGATATGGTAACGTAGAGGCACATACGCTAACAGGTGTAACACTTTTAGATGTTTTCAATATTGTCAGCACCAATGTAGCAGTGGAATCGCAACCCGCAGCATTCGTTGTATGATAGTCGTAAGAGCCGGGCAAATTGTACGATTTACCATTCCATACATATGGCAATAAATTTTCGCAAACACTAATTGGGTTGATGGAATTAGTAGGCGCCTGTAATATGGTCAGCACCAATGTAGCAGTGGAATCGCAACCTGCAACATTCGTTGTGTGATAATCATAAGAACCGGCTGTACTGTATGAGTTACCATTCCATGCATATGGTAGCAATCCTGCGCAAACACTTACAGAAGTGGTGCTGCTTGTTGTTTTTAATACTGTCAATACTAAGGTTGCAGTAGAATCACAACCTGCAGCATTCATAGCATGAAAATCATAGGAACCGCTATTGTTATAAGAACTGCCATTCCACGTATATGGTAATAAGTTTTCGCAAACGCTTACAGGGTTAGTGCTGCTGGACATTTTTAATACTGTTAATACCAACGTTGCAGCAGAATCACAACCTACAGCATTGGTTGTATGATAATCATATGAGCCGGCTGTAGTATAAGAGCTGCCATTCCATACATATGGCAATGCTGATTCGCAAACGCTTACAGGATTAGTGCTGCCTGATATTTTTAATATCGTCAATACTAACGTAGCAGTAGAATCACAGCCTGTGGCATTCGTTGTGTGATAATCATACGAACCGGCTGTAACATAAGAGTTACCATTCCATACATACGGTAATAAATTTTCGCAGACACTTATAGGGTTGATAGAAGTAACAGGAGTTGGCAAAATAGTTAATACTAACGTAGCAGTGGAATCACAGCCTGCAGCATTCGTTGTATGATAATCGTAAGAGCCATCTGTAGTATAAGAATTGCCATTCCATTGATAAGGTAGCGTAGAGGCACATACGCTAACAGGTGTAGAGCTATTAGTGGCTTTCAAAACTGTTAGCACCAACGTTGCACTGGAATCGCAACCCGCAGCATTGATGGTATGATAATCATAAGAGCCGCTGCTATCATAAAGAGTAGAATTCCATGAATATGGTAAAGATGCCTCACAAACACTTACAGGTGTAAAACTACTTGAGGCTTTTAATACGGTTAGTACTAATGTTGCAGTAGAATCACAACCTGCGGCATTTGTTGTATGATAATCGTAAGAACCATCTGTAGCATAAGAATTGCCATTCCATACATACGGCAGTAAATTCTCACAAATACTTACAGGTGTGGGACTGGCAGTAGATTTTAAAATGGTTAATTGCAATGTAGCAGTCGAATCGCATCCTGCTGCGTTTGTTGTGTGATAGTCATAAGAGCCGGCTGTAGTATAAGAGTTCCCATTCCATACATATGGCAGTAAGTTTTCGCAAACACTCACAGGAATATTTTTAGTAACATCATTCGTAACAGAAAGAACTAAAGTAACTGCAGAATCACAACCTGCGGCATTGGTAGTATGATAAACATAGCTACCAGCTAAACTGTAAGCTGTTCCATTCCATGTATAAGGAAGACCTGCGGTACACACATTTTCTGAATCTACACTGGTGGAAGTTGGCGTTAGCTTCGTGATCAATCCTGTTAATGTTTCTCCGGAACAAACATCTTTTACTGTATAATTATAATTACCATCTGCAGTTGGAGAGCCGCTGATAGTTAATACACCATTATTGTTTGCATACGTAACTCCGGGTGGCAATCCTGTTACTGTACCACCGCCTGCGCTAACCGAATAAGTGATATTATCAATAGCTGTATTGGTGCAGGAAATTATATGCTGCGTATCTGAAGGTTCAGGCGAAGTAAGTACCAACACAGGAGGCAAAGGTGTGGTAGTAGTAATTTGTACATCGTCAATATAAATACCTTCATCTGCTCGATCAAAGCTGGACGGTGTTGCATTGTTCATTGCCGTATTAAAAGCACTGCAACTCCCTGCTCTTACTGTTACTACTTTTACCTGTACTGATGTAGTGCCATTAGGAATATTATAAGTAACAGGATTGGGCATTGTGTACACACTACAACCTGCTGATGGTCCTCCGTTGGGAGCGCCGGTTGCACCGAATGCCCAATGTGCGTCATTATATCCGCTCACGCGACCAATAGTAGTGAATGCGCCACCATTAAGACTTATTTGTATAAGAGCGCCTTCTCTCGTATCCATGCCCGGACCCTGCCCTGCATTTACGGAATGATAAATATTTAATAGTAAACCGGAGTAGCCCGTAACATTGGCAGAAGCTAGTGTAAGTGTACTGTTCTGGTTTCCTACTCTTCCCGAATGGCTGCCTGTACGTTGGGTACCCGCGGTAACCTGTACAGCACCGGACGTACTCCAATTATCGCATATACCCTCAAAGCCCTGAAAATAAAGTATATTTTGAGCTTTTACAGAAGATTGTGACAATAGAAATATGCCAATACACTCTACAATAATTAATAAGATTTTTTTGAAGCGTAAAAACATAAAATACTATTTCACATAAATTAACTCTGTGCAAAGCAGCTTACAAATAAGCTCAGTTAAACTGTTTTTCGGAGAGTGGGCGGATTTCCGCTGAATTAGAATTTGGAAATAATTCAAAGCCACAAAAATCTTTGATTATGCCAATAATATTGATTTTGCAGAGTTATCAATTGATTAAGATATTGTGAACTCTATGTGTCTTTAACCTTTTAATATTTATTTTTTATAGCAAGGAACAGTTGATATATAAGATAAATTTTACTTATCTTGTGCAGGTACTGATTATGCTTGTCGCAATATCCGCTTAGTTTCATTTATCCTTCGAAAATAATTACACGCTAAGGTCAACACCTGTTTGGTAACCGTATTATTTCTTATTTAAAATTTATTGATGAAAAAATTATTGGTAGCATGTTGTATGCTTTTCTTTGCGTACAATGTAAATGCTCAAATGTATGGTGGTTATAACCTTGGTTTGGCATTCCGTCCGGGTATGAGTAATTCACCGTTAATGAATTTACGATTTGGCTACCAGTTCAATGAAGTATTTGATCCCAATGGACTTATTGTAGCAGAGTATGATCAACGTTCATTTACCGGTGGTGTAAGCCCCTTTTATTTAGGAGGACGTGTTGGTTATGGTTGGAATACAGGCGAGAACACCACATTTATTTTATCCGGCGGTGGGTATTATCGCTTTTTATCAAGCAGTGAAAAGGCTGATGGCAATTATTGGATAGGTGGATATGGGTTGACTTTTTTATACAAAAATCTTTCTGTAGAAGTTAGCAAAGTAGAGTTTTACCAGGCTGCTATCGGCTGTCATTATTATTTTGATTGAGTGGTGATTTGACGTGTGCTTTTTAATAGATGATTATAAAAAAATGTTGAAAAGCTGCGGGATGGAAGCGAAAAGCACGCTGAAGATTGGTGCGGAGGCAGTCCCCCTGGGGCGTGGCGTACTTGCAGCGTACAGCCCGGACCGTTGGTGAACATTGACATATTGTTGACAGCCCAGATTGGTTTAATCTTTAATTTTGCACATCAAATTTGTGCTATGTTGCTAAAACCTGTTGACAAGATTGAAACCATTTCTCCTGAGAATTTTAAAGCAAATTATTACAATGCCGAAGAGCCGGTAGTGATCACCGGACTTGCGAAGCAATGGTCCGCATATAACAAATGGAATTGGGATTATTTTACTGAAGTAGTGGGCGAAACCAAGGTGGGTGTTTATAATAATATAAAGAGCGATGCTTACACACCGATCAATACGGCAGATGATTACATGAAATTTGGTGATTATTTACAACAGGTAAAAAAAGGTCCGTTGGAATTGAGGATCTTTTTATTTAATATTTTTCAGCATGCCCCGCAACTGGTAAAGGATTTTGAATGGCCGGAACATTTAATGAAAGGCTTTGTAAAGAAATATCCTATGTTATTTGTTGGCGGGGAAGGCTCTATAACACATATGCATTTTGATATTGACCTGAGCCACATTTTACATACGCAGTTCCTGGGTAAAAAAAGAGTACTATTATTTCCTTACGAGGAACAACACAAGCTATATCGAAAACCGTGGGAAGTTTTAAGCATGGCTAATTACGCCAATTATTACAATAAGTTTGATTACAAAAGTTTTCCGGCAGCAAAGCTGGCAAAAGGTTACGAAGTTATTTTGGAACATGGCGATACTTTATTTATGCCCGCTGGCTACTGGCATCATATGGAATACCTGGAAAGTGGCTTTGCTATGAGCTTAAGGGCTATGCAAAATACGCTGACGGGCAAATTGCATGGCGTATGGAACCTTTTTGGAATGAGAAATATTGATACTTTGATGAAGAAAACAGCGCCAAAATGGTGGTATGAACATAAAAAAACCCAACTTTTAACTGCTGCTTCTAAAGAAATTGAACTTTCTCAGAAAGATTCTTAAAAAAAATTATATTTATTTCGAGAATATATTAACTTTACGGTCTGCTTGGTCGCTAACCCAAATTCCTCCAATCTTATTTAAACCGGTGATGTGACAGCTATGTGCTGTTGCAAGATTCAATTTTATATATCCTTTATAACATAAAAATATTTTTACCTTTTTTTCTTGTGGTTTCAGAGGTAAGCAAGGCCGGTGATTTTTATCACTGGCCATCTTTTTTAATGGAGGTTTTGTAACCGCACAAAGAAAGACGAAATAATAACGGATATTCTTATAGGCTTTGTTTTCTCAGATTCATTGTTTGAAACTATTCAATAGCATTATTCAAAAAATCCAGGAAAGGTTTCATTGCTGCAAAGGATTGCAGAATATTACTTGTTGAATTTTTATCAGTCAGCAAATTATCTTCAGCGGCATGCGAAACGATAAAGCTTTTCATTTTTAAAAATTCAATAGCAGGGTTGTCATCCGCATATCCTTTTGGCGGACGTGATAAAACTTCAATTCCATCAACACCCTCCGGAAAGTATTTTTTGAAATTTTTATTGTTGACGATCTTTTTCCATTCATCAAAATTGTAATCAATTTCCTGTCGGGCTTTAGCTAATAAAGGAGACATTGGCAAATATAATCCGCCGCCGATAAAACTTTGCCCCGGTTCGCAATGAATGTAATAACCTGCGTCAGGACTTTTTTTCCCATTGCGGGTAAAAAACGCTCCCATATTGGTTTTATAAGGGCTTTTATCTTTACTAAAACGTATATCTCTATTAATTCTGAAAATGCAATCCTTTGCTTTCAATATTCCGATGGGTGCATCAAATTTTGCAATACCAGTAATTAATTTTTCTACCATCGAAATAAAATCCTGTTTTGCCAGCTCATAAATTTTTCGATTCTCATCAAACCAAGGTTTGTTATTATTCTTCTTTAAGTCTTTTAAAAATTTTAAAGTAGAGGATTGTAGCATGAAGTAAAAAAATTATATTATTAATCTAACAAAACGCTTATTCGTAGATTGTTGCTGATTTAAAAATATCTGCAAACACTTGCCAATTTGGATTATTGACATTTATTTCTTGTTTCATATTGCTGTAATAACCTTGAATATCTTCTGTACAAGAACTTAAAGCCTCTAAAAAATCAGGTAATGTTTTGTTCTCCCAATTTTCAGGGTTACCTAATAAATCTTGTCTTAGCAAATTAAAAAACTCTATAAAAGCTAACCTATTCGTTACTTTAAAATCATTAAGTATTTTATTCATAAATTGGTTATAAGTATTTTGTAATCTATACAAATCTATCTTCAAAAATATTACAAAATAAAAAAGGAATTGATGCACGAATTGCTCAATTCCTTTATAAATTTTCAATTTAAAGTTTACTTAACCTTACTCCAGTTTTCACCACTTCTTATTCTATATAATGTCATTTCACTTACTTTATATTTAGTTGCCAATTGCTTGTAAGTAAGCTTACGCTTGGGGTTTTTAAGTGTGTCTTTAATTGTTTTAACCTGGGTTGCTGACAGCTTAAGCCCATTGGTTTTACTGGCTTGTCGCTTTTTGTACGCAATTTTTTGTGGACTACCTTGCTGATGCTCGCTCACTTCTTCTAACGTAGCCCATTTTAAATTTTTGTAATTATTATCACTTTTTTTGTGATTAAGATGAATTACATATTTGTATTTAGGAGATGGCTTTTTTAAAAACAATTTGGCTACTTCCCGGTGCAGGTAAATAGTTCCGTTACCATCACCAATATGTAAGTTCAATGTTCTATAACCGGAAGTAAGAGAACCCACCAAAAGTTTTCCATCTTCAGATACAGTAATTGTATAACTGGCAGCACGTCCTAAGGAAGAGATTGCATATTTTTTACGGAGAGCATTGCGGCCGCCAAACTGAAGTTGCTTCCATGTTTCTCCGGCAATTTTCTTGACCATAATAACATCGTTTTATTAAGTGAGTACATGCAACAAATATGCCTGTACAAAATTTTATTAAGAACCTGTTATAAATATAAAAAAAATATTCGCTATTTCGGAATCATTTTAATAAAATCTTCTTCGCTAATGATCTTTATGGCTGGGATCTTTTTGGCTTTTTCCAATTTGCTTCCTGCATCGGCACCCACTACCAGGTAATTTAATTTGCTGGTAACGCTGCCGACTATGCTGCCACCGTTCTTTTCAACCAACTCCTCCGCATCGCTGCGTTTTAGTTTTTCAAGCGTTCCGGTAAACAGAAACATTTTACCTGCCAAACTATCGCCAACGGCTAATTGTTGTTTACTGCTTTCCAATTGAACACCTAATTGCTGCAACTTGTGCAGCATTTCGATATTATCTTTATTACCAAAGAACTGGTAAATACTAGCTGCAACTTTTACGCCAACATCATCAAACTGTTGCAATTGTTCTTCTGAAAAGTTTTTCAGATCAAGCAAGTTGGTGATCTTATGTGCCAGTGTTTTGGCAGTAGTTTCTCCAACGTAACGAATACCCAGTGCAAATATTAACCTGTGTAACGGTTGCGTTTTAGAATTTTCAATAGCAGTGTGAAGATTATCGATAGATTTTTTACCAAACCCTTCCAGTTTACTGATGACATCAAAATCCAATTGGTAAATACCCGGAACGTCTTTTAGCAGACCCAATTCATAAAACTTGCGAACATTGGCCTCACCAAAGCTTTTAATATCCATTGCATCTTTACTTACAAAATGAATAATGCGTTCTACCACCTGCGCTTTACAATTGATATTTACGCAACGCCACACTGCTTCATCTTCAGGCTTAACCAGTTCATCACCACAAACAGGGCAATTTTTTGGAAAGATGATCGGCTTTTCTGTTCCATCTCTTAGCTCCGCCAAAGGTTTTACAATATATGGAATCACATCACCCGCACGTTCTACCAAAACCGTATCGCCAATATGCAAATCTTTTTCACGCACCACATCTTCGTTAAAAAGAGAGATAGAAGAAACTGTGACACCGCCAATCGGTACCGGCTCTATTTTAGCCACCGGTGTAATGCTGCCTGTGCGTCCAACCTGGAATTCTACTTTTATTAATTTACTGGTTGCCTGCCTTGCTTTAAACTTAAAAGCAATTGCCCAACGCGGATGATGCGTTGTCATTCCCATTTTGTCCTGCAGTGACAGATCATTTACCTTAATCACCATGCCATCTATTTCATATGGCAGATCATCCCGCTTGTATTCATATTCATTTACGTATTGAATAACGTCATCAATTCCTTTCACTACTTTTTTTTCTGCTTTAGGACTATGAAAACCTAATTGCCACAACATTTCCAGCATGGATGAATGTGTTGGCAATTTCACATTGGTGTGTGCATTGGAAGTTTTATTTGTAAGAAAACTTACATTATATAAAAATGCTTCGAGGTTTCTTTTCGCAACTTCTTTTGGATCTTTCATACGCAAAGAGCCGGATGCTGCATTGCGTGGATTTGCCAATGGCAGCAGGTTTTGCTCCTGCAATTGTTCGTTATATTTTTTAAAGCTATTCTTGTTCATCATCACTTCCCCACGAATTTCAATTTGCTCAATATCGTAAGTAGAAAATTTGGCTGACAGCGGCACTGACTTTATTCGCTTGATGTTGGTGGTTATTTCTTCGCCTTCCACTCCATCACCTCGTGTAGCCGCTCTCGTTAGTAAGTCGTTTTCATAGATAAGAGAAATGCTGGCTCCATCAAATTTGGGCTCAATACAATATTCCACCTTATCCAATCCCGTTAGTTCCCTTGCTTTTCTATCCCAATCAATGAGGTCGTCAGCATTGTAACTGTTCTCGAGGCTTAACATAGGAACAATATGCTGTACCGTAACAAATGAAGTATTTAAACTACTGCCTACCCTCTGTGTAGGAGAATCGGGAGTTATGGCATCGGGGTTGCTTTTTTCAAAATTTTCTAATTGTTTATATAAACCATCGTATTCTACATCGCTAATTAATGGATCGTTTAAAACATAATAACGGTATTCATGAAAGCGAAGTACGTCTCTTAATTGTTCTATAGTATTGTTATCGGCTTTGCCGGATGACATCCATTCATTGGTAAGCTTTTGAAGCTGCTGAGTTTGTTCTTTTGTATACATATATAATAGGTAGGGTTCAAAGTTAAATTGTTAGCTCTTTATTTACTTTTTTGTCTTGACACAAAAAAGTAACAAAAAAAGTCAAGGTAGGAACGATGACGGCCCGTTCCTGCCAGACAGCTATATTCATCTTTTGTACTACTGTAGCTTCAGCATTGGTAATTCTATTCTTAGGTTTGAAGATTCTGCATCTTTTCGTATATAATTTCAAATAAAAAACTTTGCGTGCTTTGTATCCTTTGCCTCTTTGCGTGAAACAATTCGCTTTAATTAAAGCCCAATAGTAGCAATACTTTTCAACGGAGCGTTGCCGTCAAAGCCTAATCAGCGCTCAAAAGTTGGTGTCATAAAAAAATAACATCAAAATTTTTACTGAAAATCAATCAATTACAAAGGCGTGATAAAAATAATTGCACATTTTGTTGGAAAACAATTTACGAAGCTGCACCTTTGCACTCCATTTTAAAAATCGCCGGGATAGCGGCGAATCTAAAAAAAAATAAATAATGAGCAAATTACATTTCACTACAAAGCATGCGAACGAGGCTACCGTTACGCACAACTGGTATGTTGTGGATGGTACTAATCAAACCGTTGGTCGCTTGTGTTCTAAAATTGCTGCTGTTCTTCGTGGTAAGAACAAAGCATATTTTACTCCACACGTTGATTGCGGCGATTTTATCATTCTTATTAATGCCGAAAAAGTAAAATTTACCGGTAACAAATTAGACGAAAAAGTGTACGACCACTTTACCGGTTACCCCGGCGGACGTAAAGAAGAAATTGCAAAAGATCTTCAAAGACGTCGTCCTGAAGTTATTATTGAAAGAGCAGTTAAAGGGATGTTGCCTAAAAATCGTTTAGGTCGCAAGATGTACAAAAAATTATTTGTATATGCAGGTGGCGAACATTCTCATTCAGCTCAAAAACCTCAAACATTAACGTTCTAATTTTTAAATAATGGAAAAACAAAAAAACGCTGTTGGTCGTCGTAAAGAAGCTGTAACCCGTGTTTTCTTAAGCAAGGGTAATGGTAAGTTAACGATAAACGGTAAAGATTATAAAGCATATTTCCCATTGGTTTATTTACAAAACCAGGTAGAATCTCCGCTTAAAACTATTGAAGCTACTGACAAATTTGACGTTGTTATCAATGCACAAGGCGGTGGTGTAAAAGGACAGGCTGAAGCAATTAAATTAGGTATTGCCCGTGCTTTGTTACAGGTAAATGCTGATTATCGCCCGGCTTTAAAAGCAGCAGGTTTGCTTAAACGTGATCCACGTTCTGTTGAGCGTAAAAAACCAGGTCGCAAAAAAGCAAGAAGAAGCTTCCAGTTCAGCAAACGTTAATAATCAGCTACAAGATGCAAGCCACAAGGGTTTTACTCTTCGCAGCTTGAGACTTGAAGCTAAACTAATAATAAACTACTTTAATAATAGACAATGGAAAATAACACTTCCTTACAACAACAATTGCTTGATGCAGGTGTACACTTTGGACATTTGAAAAAGAAATGGAATCCAAAAATGTTGCCTTACATCTTTGCAGAAAAAAAAGGTATTCACATTATTGACCTGAACAAAACCGTAGAAGGTTTACAGGAAGCTGCTGCTGCATTGAAATCAATTGCAAAAAGCGGTAAAAAAATAATGTTTGTTGCTACTAAAAAGCAAGCGAAAGAAATCGTTTCGGATTGCGCTAAAAAAGTAAACATGCCTTTTGTTACCGAACGTTGGTTGGGTGGTATGTTGACGAACTTCAACACAGTGCGTAAGAGCGTTAAAAAAATGCAGAGCATTGAAAAAATGTTGAACGATGGCAGCATCGATAATCTTACTAAAAAAGAACGTTTAACCTTAACACGTGATAAAGACAAAATGGAAAAAGTATTGGGCGGTATTGCGCAAATAAGCCGTATCCCTGCAGCTTTGTTCATGGTTGACATTGGTCACGAGCACATTGCATTGGCAGAAGCAAAACGTTTGAACATCACTACTTTTGGTATGGTTGATACGAATTGCGATCCTAACAAAGTTGACTTTGCAGTTCCTGCAAACGACGATGCTACTAAGTCAATTGCTATTATTGCTAATTATCTTACTGCTGCTATTGCAGAAGGTTTAGCTGAACGCCAGGCTGAAAAAGATGAAGACGACAGCAATGCAGAAGCTGAAGAATCAGCAGAAGCAAAAGCAAGACGTTTTGAACAACAAGCTGATGGCGAAGATGGTGGCAGACGCAGAAGTGGTAATGCTCCTAAGCGCAGGGTTCCAGGACCAGGCGCAGGTGGCAGAAGACCAGCTGGTACAGGCGGCCCAAGATAATTGAGCAGTAAGTTTGTTCAATTACAGTGCAGTTCAACAATTAACATCAATTGTTGTTATTATGTCGAACTGTCCTAAATTTTTAATTATTAATTTTTAATTCTCATTTATGAGTGTAACAATAACAGCATCTGATATAAATAAATTGCGTCAAACAACCGGCGCAGGAATGTTAGATTGTCGTAAAGCTTTAACAGAAAGCAATGGTGACTTTGAAGCAGCAATCGACTGGTTGCGTAAGCAAGGTCAAAAAGTGGCTGCTAAACGTAGCGACCGTGAAGCTAAAGAAGGCGTTGTTTTAGCAAAAACAACTGCAGATAACAAAGCAGGTATCGTTTTATGCATCAGTTGCGAAACTGATTTCGTAAGTAAAAATGCAGACTTCGTTGCGTTTGCGCAAGGCATTGCTGATGCAGCAATCGCCAACAATGTAAAAAGTGTGGATGAGTTGAATGAAGTACTGATCAACGGCGCTAAAGTAGCGGATCTTATCAATGATAAATTAGCTGCTATCGGTGAAAAGATCGCTATTTCTAAATTTGAAAGAGTAGAAGCTCCTTATGTTGCTTCTTACATACACGGTGCAAACCGTATGGGCGTTTTGGTTGGCTTAACTAAAGAAGCTGAAGAAGCCGGTAAAGACGTAGCCATGCAAATTGCTGCGATGAATCCATTAGCAGTTGATGAAACATCTATCTCTGCCGAAACAATTCAAAGAGAAAAAGAAATAGCTATTGAGCAAATCAAAGCAGAAGGCAAGCCTGCTGAAATGGCTGAAAAAATTGCCGTAGGTAAGCTGGCTAAATTCTTTAAAGAAAACACATTGTTAGCACAGCCTTTCGTAAAAGACAACAATAAATCTGTTGCTGAATACTTAAAAGGAGTTGCTGCTGATCTAAAAGTAACAGACTTTAAAAGAGTAGCATTAGGTTAATAACCTGAATGAAATAAAAAGAAAAGAGCGAAACAAATGTTTCGCTCTTTTCTTTTATTGTTATGTCTTTAATTGAATTTTAAATTTACTCCGAAATTAAAACTGCCTCGCAGCGTAGTTGCATTTGTTCCGCTTTTAAATACATTGCCAAATCCGCTTTGCCCGTCATACTCTATAATTATTTTTGCTTTTTCAGATATAGGTAATCTTACTCCTATACCGGCATCTAATCCAATATCACCACTGCTAAAAGCATCTTTAACATCCATACCACCTGCGGATTCACTGGCACTGATAAGATTAGCAAAATAAGGCCCGAAGTGCAAATACCAGTTTCGTTTTTTTGCAAAATGATAGCTTGCTAGTAAAGTGGTTGTAACATAATTCAGCGTAAAATCAGTAGTATAAGATGGTCCATTATCCGGCACAATAAATCCGTTGCCCCATCCCTTTTGATCAAAAGCTAATCGACCTTTAAAGCTCCATCTGTCCGAAATATAATATTCTATTGAAGCTCCAATGTTCAATCCAACTTTTGAAGCTGTTTGTTGATAGGAATTTGCCTGCAAGGATGCAAAATTAAACCCGATGTTTGGGGTGAGTTCCCAGGTTCCCTTATCGGAGATAGTTTGTGAAGATTGATTGCTGATCTTGTTTTGTGCGAATGAAATAGAGCAAATGAAAGCTATGGCAAAAAGTGTTGCCGTTAATTTTTTCATCGTGTAGGTTTTAGTTTTTAAGATTTTTCGTGCTCGCTAAAGTATAAAAGAATCAGCACATATTATAAAATCATCTATTCATCAGATTCAACAATATCTCCATAATTGATCAAAAGTTCTTCTCCTTCCTTAATATCTCTTATGGCTTCAAACACTTCACCATCATTAATAGAAATGATATTAGGTGTTTCAGAATGATTCAGGTAATTAACCAGGTCCATTACTTTAAATCCATAGTCCGGAACAAAATACTGGTCGTCATCAAATAAGCAATAGGTTTCCACCAATTGTTTGGAATGCCTGGGCAGTGAATCAATTTCAATTTTAGGAATTGGTATCCATTCACCCATGTTTTTTGAAAACATACTACGACAACCTTTAGGTATATCCCTGATAGCAAATACTCCAATACCATCGATCGGTGAAGGTTTTATCATTACATACGTTTCATTACGCAGCTCTGCCAACAGTTGTTTTGCATCCATAAATAAAAATGAAAAATAAATTATTTTATTAAAGATAAAAGCTCTTTAACCATTTGCTTATTGTATTGCGAATTGAATGAAGATATAACATCTTTCTTTTCAGCAGCAGTTAAATGAAAATTAAGTTCAGCTCCCTTATCTTCATTTTCAGGTTCGTACATAAAAGTAAGCCGATGAATATTAGCAGAAGAATCTTTTAGATAATCGTACTGGTCTGACTGGTAATAATCCTGCAGCTTGTACCAATTGTATTGCAGCATTGCCATTGGCTTTGTAAAAATATCCGTAACAGAACCGGTAACCAACGGATGTTGCCAGTTATCTTTCAACCGGTCCCGCATATTAATAATTACAACTCCGCCCGTATTTTTATCCAACCAGTCTCTGAAATTATCTATGAAACGTAAGGCATTTTCCTGTCCGAAATTATCCCGTAACCCTGCATCCATTACGTCTATTACCGGGGTAGAAGGCAACCATACATTTGGCAATACATAAGGAAATGTCGCATTCATTCTTAATGCTGTCAGTATTCTTAAATTCTGTGGGTCCTGCTTTGCGAAGAAAGAAGAAAAATCTACTGCATCCGGACTATAATTGCTATCCGCTGCATACAATGAAGGCTTCATCATAAAGCTGAGAGGCTGTGTACCCATTATCAACTTTCTTCCATCTCTTGTTACTACGGCATTGTAAATTATCATAGGTATTGTCGCCGTTCTTTCATCTGTATAATAATCCTTTAATTGGCCGCCCAAAATATTTTCAGAGTTTTCATCCAGCTTTTCTTCAAAAGCATACCCACGATCTTTCACATAGCTGTAAGGTGCAATCGAAAATTGTTGTGCAGGAGAAAATATATCCCTGTTAAACATAGATGAAAAAACCGGGTTCAACAGATCTTGTGTAATATCATCTGTATATCGGTTGCTATGCAAATTGATAGAAGGATTATTTTGTTTTTGACGATATAGTTCACGGTAATAAGTTGCTGCCAGCATACCACCACTCGAGCCACTGATCAAAAAAGTTTGTTTCATGAACTGCCCGTGTGTAATGCTGTCTAATTGCTGAAAAGCATTCATTGTAAACGTAGCACTTCTAAGTCCGCCGCCACTTACATTTACAAAAAAGATCACCGGCTTTTCTGAAGTTTGTCGCTTTTTCCAATTCTCTAAAATTTGCAGCATGTTCTCTTTATCCTGCTGTATGGTTTGCGGGGGGCATAACCTTTGTACAGATTGCTTGGTATAATTGGGATATTCTGTTTTATTATCGTAATTCAATCCATATGCTTTGTTTCTGGGGTCTATGATCTCATTGGTATATAAAATATTCAACACCACTACCAATACAATTATAAATACCATACTCCAGCTTTGCAGAAAATACGTAAGCGCTCCAATAACAGCGATCATAATGGCAAAAAATATGATGATACTTGCAGCCGCCGGCACCTGGAATGCTTTTACATCTAAAAAGAACCCAACGATCACCAAAAAAATAAATGCCAGCAAAACACCGATCATTCCGGCAAAATGATGACGTTTAAAAATCCTATCTAGAAAAAGCTGGCTATAGTGCGAGACACTTCTTGCTTTTTTTAACCGGAATCCACTGCTGAAAAAATAACTGACCTTCATCCCAAATCCATCCTGCTGTGGGTTTACTGTTGGATCATAATTTTTCTTGAACATTTTGGGGTCCGCTATAACAGGTGCAATGGTCTTCAGTATCCTTCTATCAGCGCCAAAGAAAAAAGCAAAAGAGAAAATAAGTAATAACAATAGGCCTCCGATAAAACCCAGCAACAATAAAACAATTTGGCCGCCGGTCAATAATTCACGGTTACTGTCAAATTGTGAAAGTCGAATAAAATAGAAAATTAAGAACAGCAGCGGCGCTATTGCATTGTTGATACAATATTTTAAAAATGGTTTGGAGGTAGTTGCTAAAAATTTAAATCGCTTGCTATGCAGTATGAACGTCGTAATATTCCAGCTCATAAAAAACACGCCTATTGCAACGCCTACAATCGCCATACTTAAGGGTGATGTTTTACCTAAATACTCCGGAACAAAAAACAAAGCATCGGCGCCATAGCCTTTCATAAAATTACTGTCGATCGTACTGATCAGAATAAACCAAAACACCAGCAGCAATTGATATTTACGAAAATGTAAAATAAAAAGCTGTACGGGAAAAGAATAGAAAATATCGTTGAGTAGTCGGCGCATTTGGACTGTGGTTCCTTTCTTAAAAGTACTTAAATAAGCACACAATCAACAAAATCTGTACAGCTTGCTAGCTATTTAACGTATCCGAAACCTTATTTGTTTTAGTCTGAAGTAAAATAGAAATGGTTTGTGTAATGGCGCAGCTTGCTAAGAACAAGTGTATTGGTTGAGCAACGGCAGGCATATCAGCATAAAAAAGAACAATGCCGGTTATCATGCTTGCTATGATAATGGTAGCTAACAAGAATATTTTCTTATTTATAAGCTGATTATTTCTGCAATACCAGCTGATGCCAATTATACTTAACAATACTACCCAGGAAAAACTACGATGAATTAAAAAAGCTACAGGCGTGGCAGCCAGCCAGGTTTCCCTCTGTTCGTAATGTAAGATTTTGGAAACATTATCTACATACATTCTCACATTAGTACCTAAGGATACCTGTATTACTAATAATGCTAAAAAAATAACCAGCCATTGAATTACTCTTTTTTCTACATGAATAGCGGCTAAAGATGATTTAAGTGAAAGTATTAACGCCAGTTGAATTTGTAATAACAATAACGCAAAAAATAAATGAACAGAAATACTTGCATGAGACAGATTTAACTTTACTACAATTGCCCCAAAAATTCCGGTGAGTAACACTATAGCCAGGTAAGCAACAGATAATCGATATGTTTTTTTATAGCTTTCTTTTTTAGGAAACAGCAATGCAACTTGCACAATAGCAAACAAGCCCAATAATGCCCCAAACAATCTATTAAAATATTCTATCCAGGTGTGAAAGGCATTAAACGTATGATCAATATCCTGCTTACGTAAATACTTTTCAAAATCGGGAGGCAATTCAGATGCATTGGTTGGTGGTATCCATTTACCAAAACAGGTTGGCCAATCCGGGCAACCCATTCCGCTTTGTGTAGTTCGCACCACTCCGCCTGCAATAATTACTAAAAAAGTAAGAACAAACGTTGCAACTATCCAACCTTTAATAAATCGCATTGTGAATAAATTGCCGCAAAGTTAGTAAAGCAACAATGTTATTTTTGTTACCTGCAATTATTTTTAATGCTGCAATCTTTTTTTAATAAAAAATTAGTTGAAGCCGGTTTGGATGAAGCCGGTCGTGGTTGTTATGCAGGACCTGTGTTTGCGGCAGCTGTTATTCTTCCTAAAAACTTTTATCATCCATTATTAAACGACAGTAAACAATTAAAAGAATCAGTCAGAAATCTCCTTCGTCCAATAATCGAAAAAGAAAGCATTGCTTATGCTGTAGCATCTATAGATAATGATGAAATAGATATCATAAATATTTTGCAGGCATCTTTTAAAGCCATGCACCTGGCTTTAGATGCATTGTCAATTATTCCCGAAAGTTTGTTGGTAGATGGCAATCGATTTAAAGCATATAAAGAAATCTCCCATCACTGTATAGTTGAAGGCGATGGCAAATACGCATCCATTGCCGCTGCAAGTATTTTAGCCAAAACCTACCGGGATGAATACATGCAGCAATTGCACGATGAATTTCCACATTATGGCTGGACAAGTAATAAAGGCTACGGCACAGCCGAGCATCGCCGGGCTATTGAAGAACACGGAATTTGTAAATACCACCGCAAGAGCTTCAATATTATTCCTGCGCAATTACAAATATTTTAGGTCTCACAGAGTACACAAAGCGCTCGAAGAGCAACAAATTTTATACTCTGTGATCTCTGTATCTCTGTGAGAAAAGTTTAATTAATTTTGGATATGGTTTTTTCTTCTTCTCTTTTAGAAAATGCGGTAAATGAATTTGCAAAGCTTCCCGGCATTGGTAAAAAAACTGCCTTACGTTTGGTCTTACATCTTATTAAGCAAGATAAAGGCGAAGTAAATTATTTTGGCGATACTATTACTAAAATGCGGGATGAGATTCGCTTTTGCAGCCGCTGCTACAATATCTCTGATAATGACTTGTGCAATATTTGCTCCAATCGCTCACGCCTGCATGAAACGCTTTGTGTGGTGGAAACTATTCGAGACGTGATTGCGATAGAGAGTACACAACAGTTCAATGGGGTTTATCATGTATTGGGCGGAATTATTTCTCCTTTGGATGGAATTGGTCCCGAACAATTGAATATCGATTCATTGATACAGCGTATTTCAAAGGAAGAAATCAAAGAGATCATTTTTGCGCTCAACCCCAATATACAAGGCGATACAACAGTCTACTATATTAGTAAGAAATTAAAAAATACCCCGGTTAAGATTACCACCATTGCCCGTGGTATTGCATTTGGCGGCGAACTGGAATATGCCGATGAAATGACCCTGGCAAAAAGCATCAGTAATCGTATTCCGGTAGAGCATTATATTAATGAAGGATAATTATTTACGAAGGCAACCAAGCTTCATTTATAACCGATAGTATTTCACCAATGAGCAATAGATTCAAAATAATTTTAATAATAGTTTTTATTATTGCAGTTGCCGGCGCAGTTGGATTTTATATGTGGAACAAGCCGCATAAAGATGTAAAAGATGCAACAGCCATCAAAGTAACAGCCAATGAATTGTACAATAGCTTTATTAAAGATTCGGCGGCAGCAAGAACAAAATATCTAAACAAGATCGTTGAAGTAACCGGTGTTATTGCCGATTCTAGTATAAATAATTTAAAACAAAAAATCATACTGTTAAACACAGCGCAACAAAACGCATCTATCAATTGTACCATGGAAGGCGATATAAATAATATCATATTCGATCATACCATAACCCTTAAAGGAATATGCAACGGTTACAACGGCGGCGATGCAGACCTGGGCATACCCGGCGATGTTATTTTGGTAAGATGTTATGTTGCAGAAAATAATTAATTATGAAAAAGATATTCATTTCAATATTGTGTTTGTTTGCTGTTATTGGCAGCAATGCACAAAAGTTTTATACTAAAAACGGCTTGATCTCTTTTTATTCCAAGGCTAAGCTGGAAGACATTAAAGCAGATAACAACGAAGTATTAAGCGTTATCAATCCGGCCACAGGCGAAATTCAATTCTCTTTATTAAATACAGGCTTTCACTTTCCAAAAGCCACTATGGAAGAGCATTTTAATGAAGATTACATGGAAAGTGAAAAGTATCCAAAATCAACTTTTAAAGGAAAGATCACCAACCTCAGCGATATCAATTTTACTAAAGACGGAACGTACAATACTACAGTAACCGGTGATCTTTTCATTCACGGCGTTACTAATAAAGTAACTGCAACCGGAACCATCACTGTTAAAAACGGCGTTATCTCTTCCAATTCAAAATTCAAGATCAATTTATCAGATTATAAAATAAACATCAGCATTGTAAAAAACAATGTTGCCGAAACTATTGAAATAACGGTGGCTTGCACCTATCCAAACAAAATATAATGCTATGATAAAAAAAATACTACCTGCTTTCATTTTCATTTTCTGTTTCAGTAACTATACAATTGCTCAAGACACTACAGATGTAATGGCTCAGTTAGAAAAGGACTCCGCCAAAACCATTTATACTACTGCTACTTTTAAAACCACCCGCTTAATAAACGGACAATCTGTAGAAACAACAGCTCCCGGAGTTTTGGATCTTCGTATCGATCATCGCTTTAGTTCATTAAACGGTGGCGCTTATGAATTTTTTGGTTTAGACAATGCTTCTATGCGCCTCGGTTTTGATTATGGAATCAGTAAATCACTAATGGTCGGTATCGGGCATACTACTTATCAAAAAACATATGATGCATTTTTCAAGTGGAAAATATTACGCCAATCAACCGGCAAAATCAATATGCCTGTAACAGTAGACCTTGCTGCTACAGTAGCTTACAATACGCTAAAAGATGAAGTGATTGGCAAAACGCTTGATGCGGCAGACAGAACAAGCGTAGCAACAACTTTAGTGATCGGAAGAAAATTCTCTGAAAATTTATCCTTGCAAATAATGCCAGCCTTCATTGTAAAAGACCAGGCTTCGTTCTTTTCTTTCTCACACCCGGTTGATTTTGCCATTGGCATCGGCGGTCGCCAAAAAATTACCCGGCACATGAGCCTTAATGCAGAATACTATTACCAATTACCTTCTACACAGGAGCCCGGCTCCGCCAACGTTCTTTCCATTGGTATTGATATTGAAACCGGCGGTCACGTATTCCAGCTCCATTTCACCAACACACAAGGTATGACAGACAAGGCTTTCATTGCCGAAACCACGGGTAAGTGGGATAAGGGCGAGATCGGCTTTGGATTCAATCTTTCCCGTGTTTTCAATGTTTCCAAAAAGGCAAAGTCCGGCTGGTAAACATTTTGTAATCCGTAATACATCCATTAACTTTGCCTCCGCAATTCAGGCGGATTTGTTTATTGTTCAGCCTGTAAAAATCGAACTAATAAACGAACCAATCTCTATAACTCTCACAGGTTGATTGTCGTTTATCAGTTTATACATTGATTTTTTGGGGTCAGCTTAACAACTATGTTCAACATCGTTGTGTCACTCACTTAAACGGCATACCAATTTCAACAATAAACTCGTTACTGTCTAAAAACAAAAATGCCTTTCCGTCAAAAAAGACAAAGGCAAAAGGAGGAAAAAGTTATGAGCAAAACAATTCAAGACTGTCTTAAAGAAAGAATATTAATTATTGATGGCGCAATGGGCACTATGATACAGCGTCATAAATTAGAAGAAGCAGATTATCGCGGCGAACGCTTTAAAGATTGGCATACTGATGTAAAAGGTAATAACGATCTGTTGAGCATTACGCAACCACAAATTATTGAAGGCATTCACAAACAATATTTGGAAGCCGGTGCTGATATTATTGAAACCAATACATTCAGCAGCACTACTATTGCCCAGGCAGATTACGATATGCAGGCATTGGCATACGAATTAAATGTCGCATCTGCACAATGTGCACGCAGAGCAGCCGATGAATACACAAAAAAAGATCCCAGCAAACCACGTTTTGTTGCAGGTGCCATCGGACCGTTAAATAAAACATTAAGCTTATCGCCTGATGTAAACAATCCCGGTTACCGTGCAGTAACATTTGATGAAGTAGCCATTGCATATACCGAACAAATAAAAGGCTTGGTTGACGGCGGAGCAGATGTATTATTGATCGAAACAATTTTTGATACATTAAACGCAAAAGCGGCTATCTACGCTGCAAAAAATTATTTCAGAAATAATAACCTCCCTGAATTACCGATAATGATCTCGGGAACTATTACCGATGCTTCAGGAAGAACTTTAAGCGGCCAAACATTGGAAGCATTTTATATTTCTGTAGCACATGCCAATCCTTTAAGTGTTGGATTAAATTGTGCCTTAGGTGCTACGCAAATGCGTCCGCACATTGAAGAGTTATCGCAGATAGCCACTTGTGCTGTATCTGCTTATCCCAACGCAGGTTTGCCAAATGCTTTTGGCGAGTATGATGAAGAGCCGCATGAAACAGCGCATATCATTGAAGAGTGGGCAAAAGAAGGATTCTTAAATATTGTTGGTGGTTGTTGCGGCACAACTCCAGATCATATTAAACACATGGCAGATGCAGTGAAAAAATTCACAACAAGACAATTACCTGTTGTGGAAGAAAGTTTTGCATAGATAGATGAATAGAATTGTGTCGTGCAAGAGAGATTATCTCATTTCTTTCACTGAAAGAAATGGATAACAGAACAAGTTCACGACAATGCTTAATAGTAGCATAAAAGCTAAGTACAAAAAATGGAACAAAATATTATAAAACCTTTTTTACGTTTAAGCGGATTGGAGCCTTTAGTTGTTCGTCCGGAAACAAATTTTGTAAACGTTGGTGAGCGTACAAACGTTACCGGTAGTAAAAAATTTGCACGTTTAATTAAAGAAGGAAATTATGAAGAAGCGTTGAGTGTCGCTCGTCAGCAAGTGGAAGGCGGTGCACAGATAATTGACGTAAACATGGACGACGCCTTGCTGGAAGGCGTTTCGGCAATGACAACATTTTTAAACTTATTGCAGGCTGAACCGGACATTGCAAAAATCCCGGTGATGATCGACAGTAGTAAGTTTGAAATTATTGAAGCTGGTTTAAAGTGTGTGCAAGGCAAGTGTATTGTGAACTCTATTTCAATGAAAGAAGGCGAAGCAAAATTCATTGAGCAGGCTTTCGTTTGTAAAAGTTATGGTGCATCCGTAATTGTAATGGCGTTTGATGAAGTTGGTCAGGCAGATACAGAAGCTCGTAAAATAGAAATATGTCATCGTGCGTATAAAATATTAACGGAGCAGGTTGGTTTCGCTCCGCAAGACATCATTTTTGATCCGAACATTTTTGCCGTTGCTACCGGTATTGAAGAACACAATAATTATGCAGTTGATTTTATTGAAGCAACCCGTGAAATAAAAAGGCTAATGCCGCTGACGAAAGTAAGCGGTGGTGTAAGTAACGTTTCCTTTTCTTTCAGAGGTAATGACCATGTGCGTGAAGCCATTCATAGCGTGTTCTTGTATCATGCTATAAAAGCGGGCATGGATATGGGCATTGTAAATGCTGGCGCATTGGTTATTTACGATGATATTGAGCCAACATTAAAACAATTATGCGAAGACGTTATTCTTAATAAAAATAATGATGATAACGGCGCTACTGAAAAACTGATCACATTTGCAGATACTGTAAAAGCAAAAGGCAAAGTAGAAGTTAAAGATGAAGCATGGCGTAATGAACCGGTTGAAAAACGTTTGGCACATTCATTAGTGAACGGTATTACTGATTATATTGATGCTGACACAGAAGAAGCTCGTCAAAAATATCCAAGGCCGTTGGAGGTGATCGAAGGTCCGCTAATGGATGGAATGAACATTGTGGGTGATCTATTCGGCGCAGGTAAAATGTTTTTGCCACAGGTAGTTAAGAGCGCTCGTGTAATGAAAAAAGCCGTGGCTGTTTTAACTCCTTTCATCGAAGAAGAAAAAAGAAATAATCCCAATGCACAACAAGGCGGTGCTGCAAAAATATTGTTGGCAACTGTAAAAGGCGATGTGCACGATATTGGTAAAAACATTGTGGGTGTTGTATTAGGTTGTAATGGGTATGATATTATTGATTTGGGTGTGATGGTTCCTGCGGATAAAATTTTAACAGAAGCAAAAAAGCACAATGTTGATATTATTGGGTTAAGCGGATTGATCACTCCTTCTTTAGATGAAATGGTGCATATTGGCAAAGAAATGAAACGCCAGCAACTGGATATTCCACTATTGATCGGGGGTGCCACTACAAGCCGTACACATACCGCTGTAAAGATCGCACCGGAATATGACAATGGCGTTATTCATGTATTGGATGCAAGTCGTAGTGTAACCGTAGCTGGTAGCTTATTAAGCAAAGAGCAAAAACCAGGCTTTCTTCAAGCAGTTAAAAAAGAATATGATAAAATAAAAGAAGACTTTGGTAAGAAGAAAGTGATAAAAAATTATTTACGTTTTGAAGAAGCGCAAAAAAATGTTTTTAAAGTTGATTGGGATAAATTCACTCCGGTGGCCCCAACATTTACCGGAACAAAGATTTTTGAAAATTATTCTTTAGCTGAAATCGCTGAATACATAGATTGGCAGCCCTTCTTCATTGCATGGGAATTGCACGGTAAATTTCCTCAAATATTAAGCGATGAAAAAGTAGGTGCAGAAGCAACCAAGCTTTATAATGATGCTAAAAAATTACTCCAACAGATCATTGATGAAAAGTGGTTAAGTGCAAAAGGTGTTGTTGGTTTTTGGCCGGCTAATAAAATTGCTGCTGATACAGTAGATGTAAAAGCAAATTCATCAACTTTAAAATTAGAGTTTTTACGTCAGCAAATTAAGAAGGCAGAAGGCCAACCGAATATGTCGTTGGCAGATTTTATTGCTCCTGCAGAAAAAAATTACCAGGATCATATTGGTGCATTTTCTGTAACTATTGAGGGTATTGAACCACATATTAAAAAGTTTGAGGTAGCACATGATGATTATAATAAAATCACTTTACAAGCATTGGCTGATCGTTTAGCAGAAGGATTTGCAGAATTATTACATACAAGAACACGAAAAGAATTGTGGGGTTATGCAAAAGATGAACATTTAAGCAATGAAGACCTGATCGCTGAAAAATATTTAGGCATTCGTCCGGCACCGGGCTATCCTGCTTGTCCTGATCATACAGAAAAATATAAATTATTTAATCTATTAGGAGGTAAAGAAGCAACCGGTATTACATTAACTGAATCATTGGCGATGTATCCTGCGGCTTCGGTTTGCGGTTGGTATTTTGCTAATCCTGAAAGTAAATATTTTGGCGTTGGCAAAATTGAAAAAGACCAGGTAGTGAACTACGCTGAAAGAAAGGAAATGCCTATTGAAGAAATAGAAAGATGGTTAAGTCCTATTTTAGAGTATGCTTAAAATATTTTAAGCGCAAAGAGTTTATCTATACACAAAATTCAAAAATCTAACACATCATGCGCATCGTCTCTTATAATGTAAATGGCATTCGTGCTGCTTTAAAAAAAGGCATTATTGATTGGTTAAAAACAGATCCTGCTGATATTATTTGTCTGCAGGAAACAAAAGCGACCAAAGATGATGTTGATGTGAAACTGTTGGAAGCGTTGGGCTTTGAACATCATTGGTTCAGTGCGCAAAAGAAAGGATACAGTGGCGTTGCCGTATTTACAAAAATAAAACCAACAAATGTTGTTTTTGGGAATGGGCATGGTGCAAGCGACGATGAAGGAAGAGTAATACAATTGGACTTTGGCGATATACGATTGATCAATGCCTATTTTCCATCTGGCACAAGCGGCGATGAACGCCAGCAATTCAAATATAAATGGCTGGATGAATTTTATAATTATCTGAATGAATTAAAAAAGAAACATCCTAAAATCATATTGTGTGGCGATTATAATATTGCACACAAAGAAATCGACATACATGATCCGAAAGGAAATAAAAACAGCAGTGGTTTTTTACCTGAAGAAAGAGCATGGATGGATAAGTTCTTAGCAAGCGGATGGATCGATACATTTCGGGAATTTCATACAGAACCGCATCGTTATAGTTGGTGGAGCCAGCGCTTTCCAAGTGTTCGATTAAATAATAAGGGATGGCGTATCGATTATATTACAGTAACAGAGCCGTTAAAAAAGCAATTGGTAAGCGCCGATATTTATCCTGATGTAAAGCAAAGTGATCACTGCCCGATCTTTCTGGAAATAAAAACAAAATAGTATTCATCTTTATTTGTTGTCAATAATATCTCCTGTGCAATAAATGTGCAAAACAAAAATTAATTCTTTTTTAAGAATAAAACATTTGTATATTGCCGCAAACCCGCATGAATACAGGCTTTCAAAGACAATCTCTTAAAACCCTTGCCTGTCAAGCATTTCAGCCTATCATTCAATTTACAACTTATAAAATATACTCTATAATTTTTCACAAATCCCACGCCAATACTACATTACAGCAAAATCTTCACAATAAAAAATCATAGAAAAAATTTTGTTGCAATTAAAAAGCCTCTATATTTGTTACCGTTAAAAAATCAAACACACTTATTATGGCAAACAAGGCAGAATTAATTGCAAAAATTGCAGATGATGCTGAGATTACAAAAACTCAAGCTAATGCAGCTTTAGATTCTTTTGTAGAAGCAGTTACTAAAACTTTAAAAGGTGGCGGTAAAGTTACTTTAGTTGGATTTGGAACTTTCTCTGTTTCAAAAAGAGCTGCACGTAACGGACGTAACCCACAAACAGGTGCTGTTATCAAAATCAAAGCTAAAAAAGTAGCTAAGTTTAAAGCGGGTAAAGAATTATCAGCTAAATTGTAATGCTTGACCAATCGCATTAAAAAAGCAAGATATATTCATTTATATCTTGCTTTTTTTTAAGCATTACTTTTAAAAATGATTAATGATATTTGTGTTCATTAATTTTCTCACAAAAATTTCTATTAAAAAATAATTATAATGGCTGTTGCTTACAAACGGATCTTATTAAAACTTTCAGGTGAATCATTAATGGGCGATAAAAACTATGGAATTGATAGTGATGTGATTTCTCGTTACGCAAAGGATATAAAACAAGTAACAGCTTTAGGCGTGCAAGTGGCGATCGTTATAGGAGGAGGTAATATTTATCGTGGTATGAATGAAGCGGAAACAGGCATAGAGCGTGCACAAGGAGATTATATGGGAATGCTGGCAACAGTTATTAATGGGATGGCATTACAAAGTGGTTTAGAAAAAGCAGGAGTATACACCCGTTTGCAAAGCGCTATAAAAATGGAACAAATTGCAGAACCTTATATACGCAGAAGAGCGATGCGTCATGTAGAAAAGGGAAGAGTGGTCATCTTTGGCGCAGGTACGGGCAACCCTTATTTCACAACGGATACGGCTGGTTCATTAAGAGCTATTGAAATTAATGCAGATGTTATCTTAAAAGGAACCAGGGTAGATGGCATTTACACAGCTGATCCCGAAAAAGACCCGAATGCAAAAAAATACGAAACCATTACTTTCAATGAATGCATCAGCAAAAATTTAAAAATAATGGATATGACTGCATTTACTCTTTGCATGGAAAATAATTTGCCCATTATTGTTTTTGATATGAATACGCCCGGCAATTTATTAAAAGTAGTTACAGGCGAAAAAGTAGGAACACTGGTGAAAGGATAAGCAAAAAAATTCTCTTAAAAAATAAAGCTTCAGTAATTAAACTGAAGCTTTTGTATATATAAGCAAGCAAAAGTTTATAAAGAATTTAGTAATGTATTAATATCATTCAATGTACAGCGCCCGGGAGTGACATTTACCAATTGAGTTCCATCATCAGAGGATGGTGGCTCTGTTGTAAACTCTTTTGTGCCTAAGTAATAAAAATTACCATCTTTTGTAACAGTTACAATTTTTGCATTTAGCCCTACAGGTAATTTATCACTCTTGAACTTTTTTGAAGCAATATCAGGAAAAGCACCAGTTACAGAACGAATATCATCAAACACAATACTTACACTTGTATTAACATTAGTGAAATAAGGAGGTAGCTTTACGGCGATAGTAATTTTTCCTGCTAAAGTATCAGCATAAAAATAATCGCAGTTGATCCATTTTAAATTTGCATAAGTAATATTACTAAAGTATAATTGATCGGTTGGCAATATAAAATTTGAAGAATCATTTGGAGGTAATAAATTCCAGTTAAATTGTCCGTTGGTATCACTTCCCGCAAACAGCTGTACTTTTTGTACTGCTTGTTGAGGATTTGTAATAATGCGGGGATAACTAAAAGACAAAATTGCACTATCTGCAAACTTCAATTTTTGCCCATCTTTTTTAGCTTCAATTGAAAAGACACCTTGAGATACCAATAATTTACCATTACAAACAGTAGGCAATCCCATTCTTAATAATTCTCCTTTTTTTTGCAATAAATAACTTTCAATATTTATGGTTCCGGTAACAGGTATGCCATTAGAATCAATAAGGCTATTTGCCGGGATTGTACAGCTTAAACCCGAAGAAGAATAAATTGAATTATCATTGATCCCATCAATTGTTATTGTATCTACATCAGGACGCAATTGTAATCCCTTCTGCAGGTCATTTATCGGCATATTAGAAGTGAGGGAAGAATACCACGTGCTATCGGGCTGCGTTATTTGTCCCGCATCTGCAATAAACACATCCGTATCTTTAGTGCAAGAACTTAACCATGCCAACGTTATCAATAAAAATGTAATCGTGTATGTTTTTCTCATTAGCTTCATTTTATTTGCAGCTTCACACTTAGCAGATACCTTACTTCTCAAATGTGCTGCCTGACTGGATTTTAAGGGATATCGAACCGCAAGCCTAACCGCAAGCCGATAGTAGTATATTTTTGTTGTAATGAAAGATTGTTGGTACCCATCGGTTGAAAATTATACCTCACATAAGGCTCAGCCAGGAAATGCAATTGTTCATTTATTTTATAATAAATAGATGCGCCCCCTGTAACGCCTAAGCCTACATTGGTTTTAAATTGATAGAAAGTAGATCCTTTGCCGGTAGTAATATCAACAGGTTTAAAATTAGTATCCAATATATCTCCTCTTTGCCAGCTATAAATATTGGCAACTATTCCTGCATTAATATTTGCATGTATTTTTCCATTACCTAATTCATAACCGATGGTTAATGGAATATCGATGCTGCGATAGGCATTATAGGTAGTTTTATAACGGGAGCCTGTAACAGTATAACTACCTGTTGTATCGCCTGTATTAGGGTCGATGGTATAAGTTACCTGCACAATATTGCCTTGTATAAAAGTAAATTTCTCATTTATCTGGCTGTAGTTAAGCGCTGCTCTTACGCTCATTCCGTTACTAAATACTTTTGTGTAACGAACGCCGGCACTGTATCCATACGTGAAGCGGCTGGTTTCTTCTCTTTTTTGCAGGTAAACAGAATTGGCGGTATCTGAAAGTGTTCTTACTCCATAATCCGGACCTAAATACACTTCAAAATAACGTTTATTTCCTGCAGCGTCTTTTTCTATTGTAGGACATTCGGGCAGGTTGATATCGGGCGTTGGCTTTTTCTTTAGTGATAAGTTATCATTCATCACTAAAGAATTTTTTTCTACTGTTGATGGCGAATATTGAGATAATGCTAAGAAATTAAAAGTCGTACTTGTTGAAATATTATCTTCTGCTATATCATTTACATCTTCTTCAGAGCCGTTATTAATGACACTATTTGTTCTGCTTTTAAAAGATGAAAACTTCCCTTTTGATCTTTTATAAAAAGACAACGTATTTTGTTGTGATGGCAAACCCTCTGTAATATTATTATCTTTATTTGCTTTTGCAATAGCATTGCTATTGTTATTTGCTTTGTTGATATTATATTCTGAATTCCCGGAATGAACCAATGTATTACTTCTACTTCTTTTGAAAGACGGATTTTTTTCTGCTGCAACAAGATCTTTAGAAGCAGTTATCGTTGTATTGGTTTTTTCTTTCACTCCTACAACAGCATTCGTTGCATTATTATCTTTTAAGCCTGCATTATTGTTGATAGGTTGAGTAGTAATAGTTTTTTGCTCATTTAATTCGTCTGTAATAGAAGTATTGTTATTTTTTGCAAGCAATAATATACCCACTACTCCGGCAGCAATCAATCCTGCCCACATACCTGCCTTATTATTAAAAAGATTAAACCAAAAACCAGCAGGTTTTCTGCGCTCACGCTCTGCAACAATATTATCCCAGATATGCCGAGGTACCTGGGGATTAAAATCACTGAATTCGCTTCTTATATGTTCATCAAAGTTATCTGCGTTACTCATACGGCAATTTTTTGCAGTTGTAAAATTTGCTTTTGTAACATAGTTCTGGCTTTTACTAATTGGCTTCTGCTGGTACCGGGTTGAATTCCCAGCATTTCTGCAATTTCATCATGCTGATAACCTTCTATAACATACAGGTTAAAAATTATTCTGTAGCCATCGGGCAAATTATTAATCAAATCCATCAATTCTTTTTGCGTTATGTGCGAATAAGCCGAAGGCTCCAGTATACTTTCATCTTTATCCTTCACCTCGTAGCCAACTATTTCTTTCTCATAACGGGCAACTGAATATTTCTTAAGCGCTGTGTTCACCACAATTCTCCGTATCCAGCCTTCAAAAGAGCCTTCGAATTTAAACTGGTGAAGTTTGTTGAACACTTTAATAAAAGCTTCCTGCAAAATGTCTTCTGCATCTGCTGCATTGCGGGCATAGCGGTAACATACGCCTAACATGCGGCCGCTAAAACGGTTAAATACCTCCTTTTGGCTGGAGGCATCTTCCCTGATGCAAGCTTTTATTAATTGCTCTTCAGTCAAATTGCTCTTCGTTTTAAGCAGGCTCGACCTTTCGTAGATACTTTGTACGGATCATACGCTGCCCGCCTGCAGTGGTTTAAATTACAAAAAATCCGGCTATATTTTACTATTAATTATGGATGGCTTAAATTAACGGGATATTTAACAATTATTTCTAATCGGCAATCAGTATCGTTAAAAAATGAGCGATTCAACACAACCAAATGATACCCAACTGCAATTAATGCATTTTATGGCAGAAAACGAAAGCCTTAAAGCGCAATTGGAAGAGTATCGCTACATAATTGACACCCGTAATGAAGAAATTGATGCTCTTAAAAGAAAAATGGGTGAAGTAACTCAAACAAAAAGCAATATTGATAATCAATTAGAAGAGCTCGATATTTTACAAGATCATTTATATCGATTACGACAACAAGCTAAAGGTGCTGCCGACCGTGAAATGGACCTTGAAAAACAGTTAGGCACAGCCGTGAGCACTGAACATCAATTGGAAGATATGCAACAGCAATATACTTACCTGCAAACTCAATTAACCGACCTGCAAACCCGTTTGGTTGAAATGGAAAACAGAAATTTGCAATTGCAACAGCAAACCAGCCAGATCTCAGAATTAGAAAGCCTGCTGGAAATTGTACAAAGAGAAAGAGATGAATTAAAAGAAAAGCTAGCTGCTGAAAGTTAGCTTACAATGGAATTGGGAATTTTGAAATTTCAAAAAGAAAATTAAGATGACTAAAATAGCGGATATAAGAACAGAATATAAACTACAGTCGTTGGCTGAATCGGATGTTGCCGCAAACCCGGTAGAGCAATTTTCAAAATGGTGGGATGCTGCTATCAAAAGTAATATTGATGAAGTAAACGCTATGACATTGGCTACCGCAACACCTACCGGAAAACCATTTGCCCGTATTGTTTTATTAAAAGGATTTGATGAGAAAGGATTTAGTTTTTATACTAATTATGAAAGTGATAAAGGATTGGAATTAGCATCCAATCCACAGGCTGCGTTACTTTTCTTTTGGAAAGAATTACAACGCCAGGTTCGTATTGAAGGAACTGTTGAAAAATTAAGTGCCGAAGAAAGTGATGTATATTTTGCTTCCCGGCCGGAGGGAAGTCGTATTGGAGCATGGGCATCGCCTCAAAGCAAAGTGGTTAGCACTCGAAATGAGCTCGAGGAAAGTTTTTTAGCTTATGAAAAAGAATTCAAAGGAAAAGACATTCCACGTCCGCCGCACTGGGGCGGCTACCGTATAGTACCAAAACAAATTGAATTCTGGCAGGGAAGGCCTAATCGCCTCCATGACAGAATTCAATATAGCTTACAAAAAGATAATAATTGGAAAATTGAGCGCCTGGCTCCTTAACTAACGGTTAAGTTTATGCTTTTTTAGCAGCCGCTTTCTTAGCTTTTGCGGGTCTTGCTTTACCGAAAGAACCTTTTGCTATTTTACCTTTTTTTGTTTTAATGTCTCCACGTCCCATGTTGTAATTGTTGTTAGTATAAAATAAGAGATCAAATATAAAGCATTTTAAGCTTATGCTACAGGCTGTATCAGTCTAAATGCACCCGGAATTGTTTCAATGATAAATTTTCTTCCTGTAGAAGCAGGCTCTCCATCTATATGCAAGGGTGCCATCGAAAGATTATTGATGATTAGCTTATCTGTCTGAAAATACAATATATCTTTTTGCCTTGAATATTCGCTTTGATTGGGTTGAACTTTTCCTTTACGCACCTGTTTGATTATCTCCCACAACAGCTTTGGCTTGCTGGTGCTTTGCGCCACTACAATATCCAACAATCCATCATTTAAGCTTGCCTGCGGCGCAATAGTAACCTGGTTGCCAAATTGATTGCTGTTGGCTATGCAAATAAAATATGCCTGCGTAGAAAAGCTTTTTCCCATGCTGGTTAATTCAAACGTGTAAGGCTCGGCAGTAATAAAATGTATCGCAGTTTGTTTTACGTAAGTAGCCAACCCTCTTTTTGGCTGTTTGGCAAACTCATGTGCTACCAGTGCATCAAAGCCTAAACCACATAACATGCAGCTGAACTTATCATTAATAAAAAAAGCGTCTATATAAGAAGCTTTGCCCGTAAAGATCAAGTCAATGGCTTTATCAATTTGCTTGGGGATCTTAGCTGCTAATGCAAGCCCATTACCGCTTCCCACAGGAATAATACCAACATTTATATCAATATCTATTAAAGCGCTCGCAATCTGATTAACAGTTCCATCTCCTCCGCAAACAACTATATCTGTAATATTTTCGGCATCTATCTTATCTTTTAAATAAAAATAATTGCCTTGTGGATTGGTATGTTCTATCTCATATTTGACCTGGCGTTGGCGGGTTTTCTCCTCGATCATTTTCAGCAGTGTAGCTTTGTCTTGTATTCCTGAAACCGGATTAATAAAATAAATTATTTTACGCTGCATCGTGAGATTGACAAATTATAGATTGCAAATTACAGATTTGTAAAGTCTTTACATTAAGAATTGGATACTGTTATCTGGAATTTAAAGTTATTATTCTTTTCGATTTAACTCAGCCCACAACAGGTCTTTTAACTCATTTAAATTTTGATTAATAACAGATGAAATAAAGATATGTGGTATTTTTTTAGGTAGTTCTTTTTTAATGGCAGCTTTTAACTCCTCATCCAGCATATCGCTTTTACTAACGGCAATCACAAAATTCTTTTGCAACATTTCAGGATTGTATTCCTTTAATTCGTTCAGTAATATTTTATATTCTTTTTTATGGTCTTTGCTGTCTGCAGGGATCACAAAAAGTAAAATAGAGTTCCGTTCTATATGCCTCAAAAAGCGATGACCTAATCCCTTTCCTTCTGCAGCGCCTTCAATTATCCCCGGCAGATCGGCAACACAAAAGCTTTTACCATCGCGGTATTCTACCATACCCAATTGCGGTGTTAATGTAGTAAATGCATAATCCGCTATTTTAGGTTTTGCTGCCGTTATAGATGATAACAACGTTGATTTTCCTGCATTGGGAAAGCCCACCAATCCCACATCTGCCAATACTTTTAACTCCAGCACTTTCCATCCTTCTATCCCTTCTTCGCCGGGTTGTGCATATTCCGGAGCCTGGTTAGTTGCCGTTTTAAAATTGCTGTTTCCCAATCCACCACGTCCACCTTTCATCCATACAACCTCCTGTCCATCTTCCAATATCTCAATTTCTTTTTTTCCGCTTTCTTCATCCCGTGCAATAGTTCCTAAAGGAACTTCTATAATAATATCTTTACCGTTTCTGCCGGTACTATTGTTTTTATTTCCATGCTCTCCGTTTTCAGCCAATACATTTTTATAATAACGCAAATGCAATAATGTCCAAAGTTGATTATTTCCTCTTAAAATGATGTGCCCGCCACGTCCACCGTCGCCACCATCCGGCCCTGCCATTGCATTGTATTTAGTACGCATAAAATGTTTACTGCCGGCACCTCCATGCCCGCTTCTGCAAAAAATACGTATTTGATCAACAAAGTTGGATTTTTCCATGCGGCAAAGATAGGAAAGGTGAAAGGTTTAGGATGAAAGCTTTAAACTTAAGCTATTATATTGAACGTAAACAGCAACGTGGTTAAAAATAACAAGCCGATCCCTCCCAAAAATAAATACTCTGCTATTCGTTCAATCTTGTTATTGTTATTACGAATGGATAAAAATGAAAGTGTACAGCTACCCATAAATAATATAATAGCAACCGTTGTTATTTCGTCAATAATTGTTTTTTGAGAAATATTTAAAATCTTTAATGAAGTAAGTACTACAAAGCAAATGCCTAACAGATTCGAAGAAGCATTTAAAATATGCGGTGATTTATTATTGGATTGAGACATAAAAAATATTTAAAGTATTAGTATTATGACGATAAAAATATTACTTAAATGTAAGTGAGTTGTTAATATAACCGTTGATATTATAAATTGCATGTTAATGTGCATTTAACCAATAAACTTTTTAAATCAGTTAGTGTCTATGGCTTTTACGAAAACAAGTATTATGAAAAATTATTTTTATGTCGGCTTAGTAAGCATGGTGATCTTATCTTCCTGCAGCAGCAGCAAAACTTATTTTAGTGCAAACATTAGAAAGCGGGTAGAAGCCAACTCGGTGCCTCTTTCAAAAATTCAATATTTTATTGATAGAGATGTTGTTTTAAAAAGAGAACTGGATAAGGGTGAAACCAAGGTTGCATCTGGGGCTGTTAAGTTTGAGAATGGGCACTATGTAAACATCATTACTTTAAAGAAAGGAACACCAGGTGTTTGTACCTATTCAGGTCCAGACAAAGTTTCTATTTCATTTGAAATGGGAGATGGAAAATTTTTAAACTTTGGCAGAACAAAAGCGGGCACTGCAGATGATCCTTACAGAATATTAGCGGATAATTGGGTAAGCGATTATGGCATTATTACTTATGAAGGTAAGCGTTACCACATAGAATCTACCGGAACAGAAGCTGCTGTTAAAATAGATGCCAAATGGGTGAAAACAACCAATATTCAAAAAAGACAAATGAAGGGAAGAACTGTAACAAATTAAAAACTCCGCCAAACTTTTTCTTGCAAAGGCAACTAAAAAGTATATTATCAAATGCGTTCGCTCAACTCGAGCCAACGCATTTCTTTTTCATCTAATAATTGTGTTATGGTGCCAACCCGTTCTGCAGCTTTTTGCAATTCATCATATGCTAAAGAACCGGAATTCATTCTTTCTTCTAATGATGATCTTTCTTTCTGAAGTTCCGGCATTTCTTTTTCTATTAATTCAAATTCACGCTTCTCTTTAAATGAAAGTCCTTTTTTAGGCTCTTGCGCAAGAACGGTTTCTGCAACGGGTTTTGATGACTGTTCTTTTATTATCTGCCTGTCGTCCGTTAATGTTCCTTTGGCTACTGCTTCCCTGTATTGCGTATAATTACCAGGATAGTCCCTTATCACTCCATCTCCTTCAAATGCAAATAAATGATCCACCATTCTATCCATAAAATAGCGGTCGTGACTAACTATTAATATACAGCCGGGATAATCCAATAAAAACTCTTCTAATGTTCTTAGCGTTTGCAGATCCAGGTCGTTGGTAGGCTCATCCAATATTAAAAAGTTAGGGTTACGAAACAAAACGCTCATTAAATGTAAGCGTCTTTTTTCTCCACCGCTTAACTTGCTTAAAAGCGTGTATTGTTGTTCGGCATTAAAGCCAAATTTTTCCATGAACTGGCTGGCGCTGATCTTACTGCCATCTGCCAACGGAAAAAACTCTGCCAGGTCTTTTACATATTCAATAGCTCTTTTATCTTCTTTATATCGAAGTCCTTCCTGGTTAAAGTTTCCAAACACTACGGTTTCGCCATGATTGATCTTTCCGCTATCCGGCTGTTCTTCGTGCAAAGCAATTTTTAAAAAGGTTGATTTACCAACGCCATTCTTTCCAACAATCCCTACACGTTCCCCACGTTTAAAAGTATAATCAAATCCTTTTATTAAAACCTTATCGCCATATGATTTGTAGATCTTTTTCATTTCCAGGATCTTTCCACCTAATCGTGTCATTTTAACCTGCAAGCTCAATTCTGTTTCGTCTTTTTGCTGTTTTACTCTGTCTTCAATTTCAGCAAATGCATCCTGTCTTGATTTCGATTTAGTGGTTCTTGCCTTAGGTTGTTTGCGCATCCATTCCAGCTCCTTCCTGAAAATATTTTTATCTTTTTGCAACTCGCTTTGCTGAACTTCATGGCGAAGACTTTTTTGCTCTAAGAAATAGTCATAATCGCCCTTATAAACATAAATTTTTTCGTCATCCATTTCCAGTATTTCGTTGCAGATGGCATCTAAAAAATAGCGGTCGTGGGTAACTAATAACAGTGTGCTTTTTTGTGATGACAAAAAATCTTCCAACCATTCGATCATTCCTACATCCAAGTGATTGGTAGGTTCATCTAATATCAATAAACATCGGCCTTCATGTAATTGAGCTTCTATTAAAGCCTGCGCCAATGCCACTCTTTTTCGTTGGCCGCCACTGAGATTTTTTACAGGCTCATTCAAGTGATGCAGGTTGAGCTTTCCCAATATCTGCTTCAATTCACTTTCAAAGTTCCACGCATTTAGCTCATCTACTCTCGACATTAATTCTGTAAGCTTATCAATATCCTCCGATTCCTGTTCTAAAAACATCTCGTATTCTTTCACCACCTTCACTACCGGATTATCCAGGCGTAATACATTATCCCAAATGCTTTTTGTTTCATCAAAAACAGTATCCTGCTCAAGCATTATAACTTTTACTTCTTTATTTACCCAAACAGTGCCATTATCGGGCGTATCCAAGCCGGCAATAATTTTTAATAAAGTAGATTTTCCGCTGCCGTTCCGGGCAACAAAGGCTATTTTATCGCCTTCCTCCACATGAAACGAAATATTTTTAAAAAGTGTCCTGATTCCGAAAGACTTACTGATGTTTTCTACCGAGGCGTAATGCATGGGCGCAAAGTTACCATAAGAAAGCGTGAAAGCCTTATTTGCAGGCGCTTATATTCTTTTTTCCAATATAGTTTCTTACATTTGCGACTCCACAACTATAAATGCTTATTTGCCTATACAACAAATCTACCTTTCACCGGTTTCTTTTTTAAAATTTGCATTAATTATTGTTTTATGAATTTTAAGCGTGGCATTGCTTTGATCTTTTTTTGTTTTCTATTTCAACTTGTTGCTTCGGCACAGGCAAGTTTATTATCAGAAGATCTTTCATCTGTTAAGGTTGATGATCTGTCGGATAAGGAAATTAAAACTTACTATCAAAAAGCATTGTCCAATGGTTTGTCCGAACAAACAGTCTATACCGCACTGGCGCAAAGAGGCATGCCTGCCAGTGAAATTGATAAGCTAAAAGAGCGTATTGATGCATTAGGGCAGCCAAAAGAAACTGACAATGTAAAAAACAGCGATAATGAGGACGATGATGACAATGAAATGCAGGATTCTACAGCTTATATAAAATCAAAATATACTAGTAAGGACAGGAATAAAAAGGACAGAGATGCTAATAGAGATGCCTACTCTACACCCATGAAAAAAGTAAAGAGCGATCTTAGTATTTTCGGGTCGGAACTTTTTACAGAAAGCAGTCTGGTATTTGAACCTAATTTGCGCATCCCCACTCCTGCCGGTTACATATTAGGTCCTGATGATGAGTTGATCGTTAATGTTTTTGGCTTCAGCGAAAGAACCTATAATTTAACTGTAAACGAAGAAGGCAATATTTACATTCCGCAAGTTGGTCCTTTATACGTAACGGGTTTAACCATAGAACAAGCATCTGCCAAAATAAAGGCAAAACTTAGAGCTACTATTTACAAGGCTATTGGAAGCGGGCAAACCGATGTACAAATAAGCCTCGGTAAAATAAGAAGTGTACGCGTTACCGTTATCGGAGAGGCGAAAAAACCCGGCACGTATACAGTTTCTTCCTTAACTACTTTGTTTAATCTTTTGTATTTATGCGGCGGGCCTTCGGATTACGGTAGTTACCGAAATATAGAATTAATAAGAGGTAATGACATTAAAAGAAAGGTGGACTTGTATAATTTTTTGCTGAAAGGCGATCAAAAAGATAATGTATTATTACGCGAAGGCGATGTGATACGTATTCCGTACTACACGACCCGTGTAATTTTAAACGGGAATATAAAGCACAAAGGCAAGTATGAAATGCAGGGCAATGAAACCTTTCAGGACCTATTAAGCTTTAGTGGCGGCTTTGCTGATGATGCGTACAAAGCAGGAGTTACTGTTTATCAGCTTACTGAAAAGGACAGAAGAATAAATGATTTGACAAAAGAACAATATGCTATTTACAAACCTCAATCAAGCGATTCAATTGTTGTTGGAAAGTTATTAAACCGATTTGAAAACAAACTGATCATTAAAGGCGCTATTATGCGTCCTGGAGAATATGCCTTGAGCTCGGGGCTTACTTTAAAAGAGCTAATAGAAAAAGCCGGGGGCGTTAAAGAAGATGTATATAGCAAACGCGGAAGCATCAGTCGCTTAAATTCTGATAGAACGCCTTATCAATTATCGTTTGATATTGATTCTATTTTAAACGGTAGCAGTAATGTGGTATTAAAAAAAGATGACAGCGTTACCGTTTATTCAATTTTTGATCTAAGAAACGAGCAAACTGTTAGTATTGATGGGTTGGTTAAAAAACCCGGCACGTACAAATGGGCGGAAAATATAACCTTAAGAGACGTAATACTTACTGCCGGTGGATTAACAGAATTTGGAGACCCTTCTAATGTTGAAATTGCGAGAGTTATTAAAAATGCGCAGGTTACTCAAAATAATTATTTGCAAACAGAGATCATTAATGCCAATATAGCCGACAGCACAACAATGGATATTATTTTAAAGCCATCGGATATAATTATTGTAAAACAACGTTCGGGCTATAGCAGGCAACGCTCTGTGTTTGTTGATGGAATGGTAATCAATCCGGGGCGTTATGTTTTAAAACGCAGTGGCGACAAAGTTGCTGATCTTATTAAAAGAGTCGGTGGCTTTACATCTAATGCCGATTCTTCTACTATTGTGATCAGAAGATATTCCGATAAAAATAAATCAGCCGAAGAACGGGAGAAAACATTGACCAAGCTATTGAATCTTAACCAGGATAGCTTACAGGCAAATCCAAGAATCAAGAATGAGATATATAAGAATTACGATATTATCAGTATTAATTTAAAGGAAGCATTGGAAAATCCTTCCAGCTCAGAAAACATGATATTGGAGGATGGAGACATCGTTACAATTGATAGAAATACCAATTTAGTAAAAGTGAGCGGCGAGGTCTTTTTTCCAACTATTATTCCATTTGAGAAAGGAAGAAGTGTAAAATATTATATTCAAAAATCAGGCAACGTGACACCACAGGGGCGTAAATCGAGCATAATGGTTATTTACCCTGATGGAAGGGCGAGTAAGGTAAGGCATTTCTTATTCTTTAAAAATTATCCCGAAGTGACTTCCCGTTCAGAAATTTTTGTACCTCAAAAATCAACAGCTAATAAAACCAGAATATCATTGGGCGAATGGTCCTTGATAGTTTCTGCTTTGGCAATTGTAGCGAATGTGATAATTAGTACAAGAAAATAAAACTTAATTTTATTTCTTAAAATGGAAAGAAACAGTAACTCATTTATCGTAAGTAAGCTAGCTGAAATTAAAAATTTCATAGTTAAAAAGATATGGCTATTTCTTGCTGTTGGTTTAATTTCTGCAATTGGTGGAATTGTATATGCATCTTTAAAAAAGCCCGCATATCAAAGTAATTTAGTTTTTGCATTGGATGACGGCGGGGCAGAATCTGGCTTATCGGGAGCCTTGAGCCTGGCAGCTCAGTTTGGTGTAAATCTCGGTGGCGACGGTAAAAATGTTTTTATTGGAGATAATATATTGGAAATAATGAAAAGCAGAAGGATTGTTGAAAGTGTTCTATTATCAGTAGATACTTTTGACAACAAGCCTTACACCATGATCGGCTATTATTTTACGATCACTGATTATAAGAAATCAGCTAAAGGCAATGCAGCAAATGTTGACTATTTACCAGGTATAACTAAAGAAAATCTTTCTTATTTACAAGACAGCATATTATTGAATACTTACAACATTTTTGTAAGAGATTATATTACTGCAGAAAGACCTGATAGGAAATTAAATATCTACAATGTTAATGTAACTAGCTTAAACGAAAAATTCACAAAAGATTTTACCGATAAGTTGATAACAAAAACGAATGAATTTTATGTAGACATCTGCAGCAAGAAATCACGCCAAACGCTTGAGATTCTGGAAGACAGGGTTGCCTATATGAAAGGTAATATGGATCAAAGCATTTCGAATAAAGCTGATATCCAGGATGCTAATTTAAATCCTGCTTTCTCTAAAGGCCAAGTGCCTGTTCTAAAGCAACAGTTAAACATGCAAACATACGGAGGCGCTTATGCAGAATTGTTTAAAAACCTTGAACTGGCCCGCTATCAATATCTAAAGCAAATTCCTCTGATGCAAATAATAGATGGTGCTGATTACCCAATGAAAAGAATTAAAATGAGCAGATTAAAAATGGCTGTTCTGTTTGCATTCTTAGGAGTTGCTATTCTATCGTTTATTTTTTGGTTTATGGCCAAATCAAAAACCATTAATGATTATTCCGATACTGCATCAGGAAAGAATGAATAAAAAAACTTCATGGATATTTTTAGCAGGTTTAAAAAAGATTATCTTAATTATTTACTAAGTATAATACTTCCTGCCCTTATAACAGGAGCATTTATTCCAATACTAAAAAGAACGCTCGGCGCTGAATTGTATGGACAGTATGCTATATTTTTTTATGCCGCCCTTCTTTGTTCATCTATTTTATCGGGATGGTTGGTGCAAAGTGTGTTACTCTTTTATAATTTTTATCAAGACAAAGAATTATTTGTAAGAAACGTATTTAAATTTTTCTGGAAATCACAATTGATCATACTACTCCCTATGATCATTACCGTATTCATATTTACAGGAAGCCTTATTGATAGTTTTTTATTTTTTTTAATTACACTCGTATGCTCATTGCAATCAGTGGGATTGTCTATTATACAGATATCCAAGAAATCTGCAAAGAACATATACTCAGAACTTATAAGAAGTGTGCTTTATCTCATAGCATGGCTTCTTTTTTATTTTGTTTTAGGTATCAATAACCTATATGTACTTTATTCTTGTATAATTGTTTCATACACAGTTTCCATAGCATACATATACAAGCAAATAAATGTGCCGGTTTTTCTACAGGCTAAAACAGAAATGGGTGAACAAAAAGAATTGTTTAAAAAATTTCTTGATTATGGAGGACCTTTTTCGCTTTGGTATATTTTTTCATACCTGCTATCTTATATTGACAAGATCTTTATTTTGAAAACATTCGGAGCAGAAATGCAAGGTAATTACCAGGCTATATTTGATATGTTATCCAAAACGATAGTATTGGCGTTGTCTCCGATTTTAACTACTCTTTTTCCATTATTAGCAGAGGCTTATACCTTAAACCAAAAGGAAACAATAAAGAAAACACTTTATCGCATTATACTGTTAGAGCTTATTTTAATGGTAGCTTGTTGCGTTTGCTATTGGCTGTTTGGTGCTACAATTTTATTCAGCATATTAAAAATTCCGTCTATAATTCTATATAAGCAAATGGGACTTATAGTGATATTGGGAACTTTTGTATTTCAAATTGCAATGGTAGCTCATAAATATTTTGAGTTGAAGCGTATGAGTAAGCTTTTGTTAAGTATTGTAATACTCGCTTTTGTAATACAATTGGTTGTTTATTTATTATTAGGTGGTGCAAAGACACCCCTCCTCTATCCGGCAGGTTACTTTGTAGCCGCTTCTATATACTTACTTTTTGTTGTATATTTCATAAAAAGAAAAATTAATGCTTTTCCGGAAAAACATTTTTAATGGGAGATGCTAGTTTAATTATTATTCTTACAGATATTCTATTTATACTACTACATTTCTTTATGTGGAGAGTGAATGTTGTTCTTTTTAAAAAGCAAGTTTTTCACCCTGCTATTCTATTTTCTTTCTTATGGTTTTTCATGATCTTATTCCATTTTATAGTTCGTCATACAATACTGGAGGATCTTTTTCAGCTAAGTTTTTCCACTCATCTTGTTTTTTTAATAGGAGTTGTCTTTTTTACAGTTGGGGCTTTTTTGCAAACGATATTTTCTCGGGGCGATACCATAAAAAAAAAGCATCCGCAGGCTATTGAAATAGGGGGTTTGATTTTAGATGAACGTTTGTGTATAGCCTGTACAATTTTAGTTGCAATTGGGTTGCCTTTTTTTATTAAAGCTTGTTTTAACCTGTTTTTATTATCTGAAACAGAAAATTTCCTGGAAGGAGTTCGTACTGAACTTTGCTATGGTGATGTAGATATCGGACCAACCAAATATTTTGTAACGCTGTCTTTCATTACACTTGCACTAAATTTCATTTTATATTTTACTTCTGCCAATAAAGTACTTAGCAGAAGATTGTTAATCTCATCAATAATTATTAATCTTATCTATATTGTATTTACTACAGGAAGGATTTATTACATGATGCTATTTGCTGTATATTTTGGCACCAGTTATATATATAGTAATAGCTTTTCATTAAAAAAAGTTTTGTTGGCTTGTATAGGCTTTTTATTTGTATTTAGTATTATTGGAATTGCTATTTATTCTAAAGGCGGCAGGTCAGATAATACTTTAAATGAAAACTCAAAATCAGCCATTGAATCTATTGCCATTTACGCGTTTACTCCGTTAAATGCTTGCGGCACCAAGATAGATAATGCAAAGCCTGATTATACAGGAGATAGAACATTAAGAACTTTTAAAAAAATCTTGTATCAAACGGGTATTGATCGCAATATTGTTGTGCGCCCGGCTATTGAAGAGTATGTTTTTGTGCCATATCCCACAAATGTTTATGCTTTATATGGTGCTTATGTTGCAGATTATGGAAAATTATATTCATGGTTAGTAGTTGCCTTTTTAGGATTTTTACATACTATGCTTTTCAATAATCTCCGAATTTATAAAAACATGAGGTTTTCTCTTTATTATACATTCATGCTGTTCCCGCTTTTTTTAAGCTTTTTTGAAGATCAATATTTTACTTTGTTTTCTATGTGGATACAAATTATTGTTATGGTAGAAATTGTCTGCTTTATAAATAATATTTTGAATAGGCATAAGCTCAATGCCAATAATATATCTTTTAGCAAAAATCTCTTTTAATTTTCATTATTGTATATTTATAAAAGAAACGAGGTTGATGGGAAGCTTACAATCAGACACCATATTAATTGAGATTTTATTTATACTGCTCCATTTTTTTGCCTGGAGATTAAATCTTCTCATATTTAAAAGACAAGTTTTTCATCCTGCTATCTTATTTTCATTTCTATGGTTTTTTATAATTTTATTTCACTTTATAGTTCGCCATACAGTATTACAAGACCTTTTTAAGCTTAGCATTTCTACTCATCTCGTTTTTTTGGGTGGGGTTGTTTTCTTTACTTTAGGAGCTTTGTTGCAGGCTATATATTCACCCGTTGATACAATAAAAAGAACAACCTTTTTACAAGAAACCAATTTGAGCTTAAACAAATATCTATGTCTGACTTGTACAATTGTTGTAATTGTAGGATTGCCATTTTTTATTAAAGCCTGCTTCAATTTATTCTTGTTATCGGAAACAGAAAATTTTTTTGAAGGCATTCGTACAGAACTTTGTTATGGCGACGTAGATATTGGTCCTTCTAAATATTTGGTAACACTCTCCTTTATTGCTCTTGCACTAAATTTTATTTTATATTTTAACTCAAACGATAAAAAATTTAGTCGAATATTGTTGGTAGTTTCAATAATTGCTAATCTGGTATATATTATTTTCACTACAGGAAGGACGTACTATGTAATGTTATTTGCAATTTATTTCGGTTCCAGCTATTTATACAGTAATAGCTTTTCATTAAAAAAAGTATTAATTGCTTGCATAGCATTTCTGTTAGTGTTTAGCATTATTGGTATTGCCTTTTATTCCAAGGGAGGTCATGCGGATAATTCATTGAATGAAAACTCAAAGTCTGCTATTGAATCAATTGCTATTTATGCTTTTACTCCATTAAATGCTTGTGGCACATACATTGATAATATTAAACCGGATGATACAGGAGACAGAACTTTGAGAACATTTAAAAGAGTTTTATTTGAAACAGGTATAGATCGAAACAGCGTTGTACGGCCACTTATAGAAGAATATGTTTTTGTCCCTTACCCCACTAATGTATATGCTTTATACGGACCTTATATTGCAGACTTTGGTAGCCTATATGCTTTTTTGATAATTGCATTTTTAGGGTTTTTACACACCCTGTTTTTTAATCGATTTAAATATTATAAAAGCATCAAATTTTCGCTTTATTATATATTTATGCTCTTCCCACTTTTCTTAAGTTTCTTCGAGGATCAGTATTTTAGTTTATTTTCTATGTGGATACAAATTATTGTTATTGTTGAAATTATATGCTTTATCAATAAGATTTTAATTAAAAATTATAGAGTAGAGCACTATCCTAACAATACAAACTTAAATAATAATGCATAGGCCTTAACTATGTCTATGATTTCTCTGAACTTGAATTTAATCAAAGAAAAAAATATTCTTGAAACCGGCTCAAAAAACAAAGTGCTTATTAGTGTAAGCAAGTAGCCCGATTTTGAAAAATGTTTCTTTGCACATAATAACCTGCTTCTATTATTCAAAAAAAGCCGATAAGCTTTAACAGAGTCTGTAGAACCGTGACAGCTATGAATAGCTTTAATGTCTGCGTTATAATAACTTTTACCTCCTGCATTCGCCAATCGCTTTGAAAAGTCGAGCTCTTCAGAATACACAAAAAAACGCTCATCAAAATAACCGATCTTTTCAAAAACATTTTTACGGATAAACATAAAAGCCCCGATGATCTGATCGACATACCTGCTTTCCAAGTGATCCCAATCATACATTAATTCCGGAGGTGTAAAAACTTTTGGGAAGAGATTCGTTAGGCCAAGCGACCTATAAAAAAAAGATTTTGGAGTAGGAAAACGCCCGCAACTTGCAGTAATATTATTGTCATCATCCAATAACTGGCAGCCCAAAATATCTATCGACGAATGCGCTTCCATATACTGATAACAATCTTGTAAGGTAGCTTCTAAGAGTTGAGCGTCGGGATTTAGAAGAAGAACATATGCTGCATCTGAAATTTCAAATCCTTGATTACATGCTTTGGCAAAACCCAGGTTCTGTTCATTTTTTATAAAAACCAGTTTGTCGTTTTTTACAAGCCCTTCTAAAGAATTATCCTTGGAAGCATTATCAATCACAATAACCTTATTGATAAGATTTATATTTTTTTCCGTAAAAACAGACTTAATGCATTTCTTTAAAAAATCACCGCTATTCCAGTTTACTATAACAATGTCAATATGCACACGTAATTAATTAGTTGAATAATTCTATTTTACAATTTTCCTTACAGCATTTTCGTATATCGGTAATATCCGCTGCATACTAAATTCTTCTATCATTTTTTGCCGGCTGTTTTTACTCATTGCATATAAATCATCATCGCTCATATTTATAAGCAATTCCATTTTTTCTGCCAGATCATCAACATTTTGGGGAACACAAACGTAACCGCTTTTGCCGTCATTTACCAGTTCTCTACATCCTGCAATATTGGTTGTTATTAGAGGTCGCCCCATTGATGCAGCTTCCATTAAGGCCGTTGACATACCTTCTTTATAAAACGAAGGTAAAACCATACAGGTACTATCTTCAATAAAAGGTTTAACATTGGTTGTTGAACCTAAATATTCAACAGCGCCGGTTTTTACCCAGTCCTGCAATTCTTCTGCTCTTACAGAACGTGGATCTTCATGGTTAGTAAATCCTAGTATTTTAAAAACAATATGTGGATATTTTTGCTTTAATTTCAAAGCAGCCTCATAATATATTTTAACACCCTTATCATAAAGAAGCCTTCCCATTAAAATGAAAGAGCGTTTGCTATAATCAATTGGAGCATATTGATAATGATCTGTATCAATACCTTCGCCATTTAATAGAACGGAATTATTTTTATCTACAAATTTCTTTTTTTCAAAAAACAATTTATCATCATTGTTTGAAAACCATACCTGTTCTGCCTTTTGTAATGCAAAACCATATACTTTCCTGGCAATTGAAGGAATAATTCCCGAGTGAGTAAATGAAAATCCTAAGCCCGATACAATGGCGATACATGGTATATTAAGTTTTTTTGCAGCAAGGGTACTGTAAATATGTGGCTTTATAGTGTACTCGAAAATTAAGGAAGGATTTATTTGAGAATAAATTTTTAAATATTCTTTGTACAATTTATAATCCTGAACAGGGTTAGTTCCCGAAGGTTGCATCTGTTTTATCAATATAATGTCTATTCCTTCGGCTTTAAGTCTATCAATATACTCATCTTCCGGCAAAACAGCTTTTACTGTAAAACCAAGTTCCTGAACTTTTTTTACAGCAGCTAATCTAAAATGATATAAACTTCTGCCACAATTTCCCGAAAAAACAACTAACATATTTTTGAGTTAATGCCCGTAAAAAGAGCAAATTTAAAGCTTGTATTAGTCTATTACAAATGTATATGCAACTTGTTCTTTCTCCTTTTAATATATAATTAAAAGATGCTGTGTACATTACTTAACTTTGAGAACTTTCAGCATTTTACTATCATGCAAAAAATTCTTTTTGTTGTTTCTTTTCCAAAAAAACTTAATTCATCTGCCAGATTCAGGATAGAATTGTACGAAGATATATTACGGGAGCATCAATTTGAACTGACCACAAAATACTTCTGGAGTGCCAGGCTTTATTCCATTTTATATAAGAAAGGCAATGGGGTGTTGAAATTTTTAGGATTACTGGCAGGCTTTGCAAGACGCTTTGCCTTATTACCATTACTTCCCAAATACGATTATATCTTTATTTTAAGAGAAGCGACGCCTATTGGACCACCGATTTTTGAGTGGCTATTCACCAGGGTATTTAGAAAAAAAATTATCTATGATTTTGATGATGCCATATGGATCTCACAGGCATCTAAAAATAATTTAATTGCAAAAAGCTTTAAAGCAACCTGGAAGGTTGGGCATATTTGTAAATGGGCATATAAGGTGTCTGTAGGAAATAATTACCTGTACAATTATGCATCTAATTATAGTAAAAATGTTTTTTTAAATCCAACTTGTGTTGATACAAAGCTTTCTCATAATTCAATAAAGAACCAACATTTAAATGGAAAAAGATTGGTTATTGGCTGGACAGGTTCTTTTTCTACATTAGTACATTTGAATTACGTGCTGGAGGCGCTACAGGAACTTGAAAAAAAGTATGATTTTGATTTTTTAGTGATCGCCGATCAAAATCCGGCTCTGCCGTTGAAAAATTTTGTGTTTAAATATTGGAAAGAAGATTCTGAGATTGCAGATCTATTAGAAAGCAATATTGGTATGATGCCTTTATATGAAACTGATTATACGTTGGGTAAATGTGGTTTCAAATTAATTCAATTTATGGCATTAGGCATACCGGTAGTGGCATCGCCTGTAGGAGTTAATACAAAAATTATAGAGGAAGGAATAGACGGATTTTTATGCCAGTCAAAACAGGAGTGGATCGATAGTCTGGAGAAATTAATTGTGGATCATCAATTGCGTGAACGCATGGGGAAAAAAGGAAGAGAAAAAATAGAATCTTTTTATAGTGTAGAATCCAATAAAAATAACTTCCTATCTCTTTTTTCCTGATCAGTTATTTCACACCCCGGTAAAAAGCAACAATATCTTGTTCCGTAATTGTGCTATTACTTTTTCTTCCCAAAAAGAAGACCCCGCAAGCTCCATCTGATTGGTAGTTTGAAGGTATTATTACGTCAAAAAAGCGAACCCAGAAAAACAAAAGACTAAAAAGCTGTCCTATTTTTTTACTTCTAAAAATACCGGCAAAAAAGTAACGAATGCTCCACTTAAGCGCTTCTGCCGGCCCTGTAAGTTGTCCTGACCCAATTAATTCAAAATTTTTAAAAAGCCAGCGGTGTCCGCTTTCTGTAAACCGGGTAAAATCATATGCTTTTTCATGTACTTGTTGCATAAAAGGAGTCTCAGCATAAACCAACGCATTAGGTTTCAGCACCCGGTATATTTCTTCAACAACCCTGGCAGGATTAGTAACATGCTCTAATACAGCTTGTACAATTACAGCATCAAAAGACTCATTTTTTAAAGGAATTTGATGTGCATCTGCTATGAAATGAGTGTTTTCAGACAGATATACATCGAATGAAACAATATCCATGGCTGTAGTTTCATATACTGTTTTAACCCCATTTCCAATAGCACCACCACCTACAATTAAAAGTCTTGGCTTGGGATTGTCTTTTATAAGAATATCAACAAAACGCTTAATTTCTATTTTACTTTTAATTCCATTACCATGAATTATTGTTTTGATAATAGAATGTAATTTTCCTTTACGCCTGTGCTGCACTTTTCCTAACTGTTCATTTGTATAATTTTCTTTCTTAAAGATAGAATTGCGAAAATCGATTAAGACGGGTTGATTATCTATAATGGAAAATTTTTGCTGATAACCATAGCAAGAAGAATCGATACAGCGAAAAGCAACGGCATCTGTCTTTTCAATAGAAGACCTTAAACAGCACGGACAAATAAACAGTTCGATTAAATTATCTTGATTCATTTTTATTCTAGGCTATTTACTTTAGTTAACTGTATGTACTAAGGCTTATTACGAATTTTTTTTACCGCAATGAATATAATAGGGGGAAGAATACTTTTTGCAATAGTTCTGATCGTAGTATACTTATTTACATTCGCATCCATTCCTTTGCGTCCTACAAAAGTGGTTAATGTTCTTTCATCATCTTTTACCTGAACTTCTTCTGCCGGCCTGCCATTGGTGTAATAATATAATGCTAAAGAACGTCTGCTTCTGTCTGGCGGACATGTTAGTGGATCCGGATGTCCGTGCCATGAATAATCAGTTGTACTGAAAATTGCCAGCCTGTTAAATACGGGTAAAATACGTTTAACAGATTTGCTCATATCTCTTTCCCACAATTCAAAATGGCCGCCATATTCATCTTTCCAATCTTCATTAAGATATACAAGTATGTTTACCCGCCTATCCAATAAACTCGTTTTGTGTTTATGGAAATCAACGTGCATTTTTAAATAACCTCCTGGTTTTATTTCATGAAAACCTGCGCCTTCAAAATATGGATCAGGCAACAACGTTTCTTTTATACCTGTTAAGTTTTGTAGAAACTCAAGAAATGGTTGAGAATTTAAAAAATGTACAAATGCTTTTGTTGCATCTTCAAACCTGTATTCGCCTTTGGTAGCTAGTTTTAATTGATAAGGATTTTCAAACTTAATATCTGTTTTATCATTACCGAGCTCGGGAAACTCAGACAATACTTTTTTTAACGCATCTGCATTGAAAAAATCATCAAAATAAATGTTAGGAAAAGGAGCCGCATTTTGATACTCCGCACTATGCTTTTTTCCTAGTTCTAATAATTCCTCGATACTGATATTTAGAAAATCCATCTTATACTTTTTACGAAGTTATATTAATTTAAAAGCAAATCATTACATAGCGCAATACCTTAGTTTTCCTTCGCTTTTGATAAAAAAGCATAACACATCAGGTATATAATAACAAATAATAAAACAAATAAAATTAAAGCCGTTTGATTATTATAAAAACAAATTGCTGCTATATTAAAAAAAAATACAACAGGCAATATCACAAAAACAGTTTGTGAGTTTTTCCCTTTCACAACGCCTCTGTTTATCAGCATATGTAAATGGTTACTATCCGGATGAAATGGTGAAGAATTTTCAATAATTCCCTTTCTGATGAATGAAAAAATAACTTCCATAACAGGATATGCAATGCAAACCAACACAAAAAAGGGACTAATTTGTGTATGTCGGCACGAGATCAGCATTGCCATTACTGCCATAAAAAATCCAAGAATATATGCACCTCCATCGCCCAAAAAGATCTTTCCTTTCGGGTAATTAAAAAATATAAAGCCGATAATAGCAGCAACAATTACTACGTTTATTATAAATAATTCACCATCAAAAAAACGATGGCACATATAAGCAAAAGAGCCAAAAATGATTATTGCCGTGCCTGATAAAAGCCCGTTAAAACCATCGATCATATTTGCTCCGTTAATTAAGCCAATGATAGCAATAAAGCTGATGAATACACCGCTTGAATAATTTAAAGTAAACAATCCAAAATTGGTAACAACAGTGTTTAATAAAATAGCCGGTAAAATGCCCGAAGCAAACATTATCAGCAATCGTTTATTGGGGCTGAAATTGAGGTAAATATCTTCAAACAGCCCGGCTAAAAAAGCAGGCAATGCGCAGAACAACAGTAAAAAGCCGGTTTTACCTACAAAACAAAAGATCCAGCAAGCAATAAAAACGCCAACACCTCCTACCCTTGGCGTAGGATTTTTATGAAATTTTTGAGGCAGATCGCTTTCATGATGATCTATAAAAATGCCTCTTTTATGAGACAATCGGATAAAAATAACCTGAATGAGCATGCTCATTATCAGCGAAACCCCAAAGCAGAGAAACGAATAATAATTCATCAGTTAGAGCTGCAAATATATACGTTTTAAAAATCCTTTTAATTTCAGGCTGTTTTTGGCCTCGATTGCGTAAATATTTAACTTTTTGTCCTGTTATTGCTTATTTTTACAGTACCGACTACAATTTAAACCCACTTAATGATCTAAATTTTACCAAAACTTTTTTCAGACATAGTGAATTAGTATTATGGTGACTATTAACGATTCCGTAAATTACTTGTCGGTACAGGAAATCCCTGTTATTAAACTGCTGGTTAAAAGAATAATTGATATTCTTTTCTCACTTGTATTATTGCCTTTAGCATTACCTATTATTTTATTGGCTTGCTTAGCTATGTGGATCTCTTCCGGCGGCCCGCTTATCTTTAAGCAAAAACGAGTAGGTTTAAATGGAAAGATCTTTACCATTTACAAAATACGTACAATGGTGCATTGCCCCGAAGGTTATGTGGATTTTACCAGGAAAAATGACAGCCGTATAACTAAGGTTGGTTTGTTTTTAAGAAAATTAAAGATCGATGAACTGCCTCAATTGTTCAATGTATTAAAAGGCGACATGAGCTGGATCGGCCCTCGTCCTGAAAGAGTAGAGATAGTTGAAAAATATATTCAGGCAAATAACTCTTATCAGTATCGTCATATTATAAAGCCAGGCATTACAGGATTAGCGCAGGTAAATAATCCTACTGCTACACCTGAAGAAAACCTGGTAAAACTGCAATACGACCTGTATTACATCAACAATTATTCTGTAAAGCTAGATTTTCAGATCCTTGCCAAAACAATTAATGTTGTAACAACTATGGAAGGTTTGTAATTGTGAAATAATGGCTATCTTTTCTTTTTAAGTTTAGCTAAAACAGGTTTTCTTGAAGCAACTGCAAAAAAATAACGTACAAGGTTATACTAAAACAGCCATCGATTCTTTTCTATTGCTTTTTCCCGGAGCGCTTTCTGCCCTGTTGATTTTTTTAGTTTCCTCTAACCGGTTATTGCCTTCGGATAAGGAATCTACCATCTTCTTACTTAATTTCATTCAATTGCAATGGCTGGGCATTACTATTGCAAAATATGGTATTGATCAAATGATCTTGGCACGGCTACAGCCAAACAATACTACACAATTCAGCGCTTTCATTAAACAAAGAATCATTCCGCTCACAATAGCTTATTGCATTGTTATTGGCCTTATAAAAGGACCTACTTATGCATCGGCATTAGCGATTACTATTGCAATGGAAGCAATTACGATAGCCATCAGCACAGAGTTAAGCATAAGCAATAGAATTAAAAACTCAGCTCTCTTAACTTTGTTAGGCAACCCACTGGTATTTATATTGATCTTTATCGCTTACAATATTCATCAACTTTCAATTAATGTCATTTTTATATGCTCTGTATTATCTTCATTAGTACGCATACTTTTAGCTTTTTTATTTAGAAATAAAGGAGAAAAACAAGCTATTGCCCTGTTAAGCTATCATGTTCCATTACAACAGATTGGCAATTTTATAATGTTTCGGTTAGATCAGCTGCTGATTGCAGTAAGTCTTACTGGCATGGTATTTCTAGCAGATACATCTTTAAAAAGCTATTATCTTTTCTTGGCAAAATTTCCTGAAGTTGCCAGTGGGGTTATTGTTTCACTGGCGCCTATTTTATATAGAAAGCTGGGAGACGAAACCAATGCATCTATCGGTAATTTATTAAAGCATAAGCTTTTTATAGTACTCTCTGCAGGCATTATCATCTGCCAACTCCTTATAAGCTTTTATATTTTTAAACAAAAAGATATCACTAATGATTGGCTGCTTTTTATACCCTTTGTTATTAGCTCTTTATTGATATTGCCTGTAAACCTGGTCACTTATGTGTTATTTAAAGAGGGAATTATCTCCAAAATAAACCTGCTTAATTTGATGAGTTGCGTTATTGGTGTTGGTTTTTTTTTACTGTCGTTTTTATTTAAAAGCATTTATATATTCTCTTTGATTGTACCGGTGCAATTATTGGTATATGTAGTATTATTTCAAGTATTAAAATTGACCAATAAAGAATATAAAAATGGTTAAAACTCTGCCTGTAAATGCACTTTATCGGTGCAGAAAAATCCCTGTTCACACAATTATTCTGCTATCTTTGGCAAAAAACATAAACCGCCTTGCTGCTATAGAGACTTGCTGATGAAAAAGATCCTTTTTGTAGTTCCATTTCCAAAAAAAATATATCCTTCCGAGCGGTTTAGGGTAGAAATATATGAGCAAGTGCTTAAAGACGCCGGCTTTGAATATGATACTGTTTTCTTTTGGGATTATTATGCAAGAAGTATTCTTTATAAAAAAGGCAGGATCTTTCAAAAAGCGATCGGTGTTTTAAAAGGGTTTATAAGAAGATTTCAATCTTTATTTATAGTTTCAAAATACGATTATGTTTTTGTTTTAAGAGAAGCAGCGCCGGTTGGTCCACCGGTTTTTGAATGGATCTATTCAAAAATCTTAAGAAAGAAATTAATATACGATTTTGATGATGCTATCTGGATCCCGCAAATATCTACAAATAATTCATGGGCAAAGTTTACCAAAGCATTTTGGAAAGTAAAAAAGAATTGCCGGCGAGCTTATAAAGTATCTGTAGGAAACGATTATTTATACAATTATGCCATTCAATATAATCCGTCGGTGATTATTAATCCCACCTGTGTTGATACCATTAATAAACATAATGTAATTAAGGACCAGGCTACTGAAAAAGTAGTAATTGGCTGGACGGGCTCTTTTTCAACACTGCATTATTTGAATGAAATAGTACCTGTGCTGCAACAACTGGAACAGCATCACGATTTTGAGTTTATTGTAATTGCCGACCAGAACCCACATCTTCCGTTAAAAAGCTTCCGTTTTATAGAATGGAAAGAAGCCACTGAAATTGCAGATCTGATGCAATTTAATATCGGTGTTATGCCTTTAAGCAATGATGAAGTATCTAAAGGTAAAAGTGGTTTTAAACTGATACAATTTATGTCATTGGGTATTCCGGTAGTGGCCTCGCCGATTGGAGTAAATCAGCAGATAGTAGACGAAAATATCAATGGTTTTTTATGCAAAACCGAATCGGAATGGATAAATGCTTTTGAAAAATTGATCTGTGATGAACAACTACGCCAGCAAATGGGCAATGATGGCAGGAAGAAAATAGAGAAAAGGTATAGTGTTGTTGCCAATAAAGAGAATTTTTTGTCTTTATTTTCATAATATGCCACTCTTCGTCTTACTGGCAATAACATATTATATTTGCAGCCAAAAAACTTTATAAGCAATGTCAATGCGGATTTTAATTACAGGTGGTGCAGGGTTTATTGGGTCACATCTTACCAGATTATTTGTCACAAAATATCCCGATTATAAAATAGTTAATATCGACAAGCTTACCTATGCAGGTAACCTTGAAAATTTAAAAGATATTGAAAACAAGCCTAATTATACTTTTGTAAAAGGCGATATTACGGATATTGAATTATTGCGTAAGCTGTTTGAAGAGCACCAGTTTACCGGCGTTTTACACTGCGCTGCAGAAAGCCATGTGGATAGGTCCATTACAGATCCCCTGGCATTTGTAACCACCAATGTATTAGGCACAGGCTCTTTATTACAAACAGCTAAAGAATACTGGAAAGGAAATTTTGATGGAAAGATATTCTATCATATTTCTACAGATGAAGTGTACGGCTCATTGGGTGCTGAAGGATTTTTTACGGAAGAAACGCCTTATGATCCACGCAGCCCCTATTCTGCATCAAAGGCATCATCAGACCATTTGGTAAGGGCATTTTATCATACTTATCATTTTCCTGTAAAAATCTCTAATTGCTCAAACAATTATGGTCCATATCATTTTCCGGAGAAATTGATACCGCTTTGTATTCATAATATCATCAATAATAAACCGTTGCCTATATATGGTAAAGGCGAAAATGTACGTGATTGGTTGTTTGTAGAAGATCATGTGCGTGCTATTGATGTTATTTTCCATAAAGGCGCTATTGGTGAAACTTATAATATCGGCGGACATAACGAATGGACCAATATCGACCTGGTAAAAGAATTATGTCGCCAGATGGATGAAAAATTAGGCAGAGAAAAAGGCGCATCGGAAAAATTAATTACTTATGTTAAAGATCGTGCCGGTCACGACTTAAGGTATGCTATAGACGCAACTAAATTAAAGAATGAATTAGGCTGGCTGCCCTCTTTACAATTTGAAGAAGGCATTTCCAAAACCATTGATTGGTATCTAGCCAATCAACAATGGTTGAATGATATTACCAGCGGCAACTATCAAAACTATTACGAACAACAATATCACAAAAGATAATGAAAGGAATAATCCTTGCAGGCGGAAGCGGCACCAGGCTTTATCCCATTACAATGGGCATCAGCAAACAATTAATGCCTATTTACGATAAGCCCATGATATATTACCCTCTAAGCACTTTAATGTTAGCAGGCATAAAAGAAATTTTAGTCATTACAACTCCCGAAGATCAGTCGCAGTTCATGCGTTTGTTAGGTGATGGCTCGCAATGGGGATGTAAGATCGAATATGCAAAGCAGGAGGTTCCTAACGGGCTGGCGCAGGCATTTGTGATAGGCGAAAAATTTGTTGGCAAAGACAGCGTAGCATTGGTTTTGGGTGATAATATATTTTATGGAAGTGGTTTTAGTAAATTATTACAAAATTCTGCAGATCCGAATGGTGCTGTAATTTTTGCTTACCCGGTAAGCGATCCTGAACGCTACGGTGTTGTTGAATTTGATAAAAATTTTAATGCGATAAGCATTGAAGAAAAGCCAGCGCAACCTAAAAGTAATTATGCTGTTCCGGGTCTGTATTTTTATGATAATGATGTAGTGGAAATTGCAAAAAATATTCAGCCAAGTGCAAGAGGAGAGTATGAGATAACTACGGTTAATGAAATCTACCTGAAAAAAAATAAATTAAAAGTAGCTGTGCTGGACAGAGGCTTTGCCTGGTTGGATACAGGCACTTTTGATTCTTTAAGTGATGCAACAGAATATGTACGAGTGATAGAAAAAAGACAAGGTTTAAAGATCGGCTGCCTGGAAGAAATTGCCTATCGCATGGGTTTCATAAACAAAGAACAATTATTATCCCTGGCAGATAAATTAAAGAAAAGCGGCTATGGCGAATACCTGAAAAGGATAGTAGGTTAATTTTCATTAAAAAGAAATGGCTTTATTAAGTAGTTAATGGCAGTATCTAACCATATTATCAATAAAGTCAAAAGTACAGTAGCTGCTAAATTTTTTTCCAATACCAACCAACGAAATAAAAGCGTTGTCAAAAATATTGGTGTGGGCTTTGTTACAAGAGGGCTTAGTATCTTCTTAAGTTTTCTGCAAATACCGATCATATTAACTGTTTTAAACAAAACAGAATACGGCATCTGGATTACGTTGTTTTCAATAACAGGCTGGTTTACTTATTTTGACCTTGGGCTAGGTAATGGGTTAAGAAATAAATTGACAGAATCTCTAGCCGAAAACGACTTTCAGAAAGGAAAGATCATTGTCAGCACTACCTATGTTTTTTTATCTTTTTTGTTTCTTTCTTTTGTACTTATTTTTTCAATAGCAGGATTTTTTGTTCCATGGAATAAACTATTAAATGCGCCTTCTGTTCGTGAATCAGAATTACTGTTACTGGCGTATAGTTGTTTTATTTGCACGCTGTTAAACTTCGTTGCAGGACTCATTCAAACCATATATGCAGCCAATCATAAAACAGGTAAAGGTAATATTCTGTCGCTCTGCATTCAATTGCTGATATTAGCAGCTACGCTATTTGTAAAGTACAGCGGCACGTCGCATCCATTATTGGTAATAGGGATTGTGCTTTCGGCAGCTCCTCTTATTGTAAACATTTTTGTTTCTCTATATCTTTTTAAAACCATTTATAAAAACATCGCTCCTTCCTTTCGTTATTTTAATAAGCTTTATTTACATGATGTAATGTCGTTAGGTATAAAGTTTTTCATCATACAAATTGCTGTTCTTGTTATTTTTTCTACTGATAACTTTTTAATTACACAGCTTTTCTCTCCCGACAAGGTAACATCCTACAATATTGTTTATAAATACTTTTCTCTTATACCGTTAGTATTTGGCATTATTACAACACCGCTATGGACTATGTACACCGATTCTTATAAAAGAGGGGATATCCAATGGATCACTAATAATGTAAATCATCTTTTAAAAATATTTTTATTATTAGTCATTGCAGTTATTATAATGATAGCCGCATCTGGCATTGCATTCAACATATGGATCGGAAAAGACTTTAATCCTTCTTTTTCATTAGTTGTGTTTATGGGTATATACATATTGCAAACTGTCTGGAACAATATTTTTGTATTACCGCTAAACAGCATTGGTAAGCTGGATGCGCAAATGTATCTCTCTATATTAGCTGCTATAATTAATATACCTTTGATAATAGCTATCAGTAAACATTTGCACAGTTTGGAAGGTGTTGTTATTGCAAATATCTGCTCGCTGCTAGGGGGCACAATAGTGCTCTATTTTCAATATAGAACTACTTTTATAAAAAAAATTGCACAAGCTTAGCATACAATATGGAAAAAAAGATACCTATTTATCAGCCTACGCTTAATGGTAATGAAAAAAAATATGTTTTAGATTGTCTTGATTCCACCTGGATATCATCAAAAGGAAAATATATTTCTTTATTTGAAGAAGCCTTTGCAAAAAAGATCGGAATTAAATATGCTGCGAGTGTTTCCAATGGCACAACAGCTATGCATCTTGCCTTGTTGGCATTAGGCATTGGCCCCGGGGATGAAGTAATTGTTCCCACGCTCACTTATATTGCCTCTGTAAATTGTATTGTATATACTGGCGCTACGCCTGTGTTTGCAGATTCTTTAAGAGACACGTGGCAATTAGATCCAGAAAGCGTTAAAAGAAAGATCACTTCTAAAACAAAGGCGATCATAGCTGTTCATTTATACGGTCATCCCTGTAATATGGATGCATTGCAAAAAATCTGTAAAGAGCATAATCTTTTTTTAATTGAAGATTGTGCCGAAGCATTTGGTTCGTTGTATAAGAACAAATACACCGGAACCTTTGGAGATATTGCAGCGTTTAGTTTTTTTGGCAATAAAACAATTTCTACCGGTGAAGGGGGAATGATCGTAACGAATGATGCTACTTTGTTTGACAGGTCGGTGCATTACAAAGGACAAGGATTGGCAAAGCATCGTCAATACTGGCACGATGTAATCGGTTATAATTACCGGATGACGAATATTTGCGCTGCCATTGGATTGGCACAACTTGAGCAGGCAGACACTTTTATTGAAAAAAAATTACAAATAGCAACATGGTATCTTGATGCTCTAAAAGATACAGCTTATGAATGCCATTTACAGGGGGCTGATATAAAGCATACCTATTGGATGTTTTCCATTTTGGTACAAGAATCTTCGCAAAGAGATAAACTACGGGAACACCTGGAAAAAAATGGAATTGAAACTCGTCCTCTATTTTATCCTGTACACACAATGCCCATGTATGAAAAAAAATACCAGCGGTATGAAGTGGCCGAAGACCTGGGCTGGCGGGGAATAAACTTGCCAAGTTATCCGGGGCTTACTCAAAAAGACATCTTGTTTATTACAGATTGTATAAAATCTTTTTAATGACAGATGTACAGCTAATTAAAATTGATAATTCCAATCATTACTTTATTAATGATTTTCTCTCTAATGCCGGTAAATCTTTAATAAGCTTCCGGTATTTTGCCAGGCGTCCACTAACCGTTATTCAGAATCATTTATGTACCTACTTATTGTTTCATAATAATGAGCCGGTTTGCTATGGTCATTTAGATAAAGAAGGCGATAAGGTATGGTTAGGCATTGCCGTTAGTGAAAAATATACGGGTAAAGGATTAGGCAAAACAATGATGGAATATTTATTACAAGCTGCCAGAAACAATATGTTGAAGGGTATTTATTTAAGTGTTGACAAAGATAATTTTGCAGCAATTGAATTATACCAAAAATTTGGGTTTGTATTACAAAAAAACACGGATACTTATTTGCTGTATTACTTAAAAATAAGCGGATGAATATTTTATATTTTATACCGACGTTGAGCCAGGAAAGTGGCGGCATACGGCAATATGCCATTGCACTATTAGAAACCCTACAAGAAGATCATTCGGGAAATCAATATTATATTCTCTACAATACGAGCGATGCTTTCATTACTGCCTGTATCAATAACTGTGATCATTTTCATGGTATTCCTGCTACCGCAATAACAGAAAAAACATATCAAAAAGTATTTCGTATAGCAACCAAGAACATAAACCTTGCTTTAGAGAAAAGTAAAAAATCGTTTCGTATCCGGCAATATTCACATATAAATAAAATTTGCAAAAAATATAAGATTGATATTATTCACGAACCCGCGCAAACCATCCCTTTAGCAAGCAATGTAAAAATTATTTGTACCATGCACGATGTTCAGGAATTGATCTTTCCTGAAAATTTTACCCCGGAACAACGCATTGGCAGGGCTGTAGCATTTTGGAATGCATTATCTGTTTCCGATAAAATAATAGTGAGTTACGAGCACGTAAAAAAAGACATCATAAAATATTTCAGAATACCTCAGGAAAAAATAATGGTATGCTTATTAAGCATGAAAAATTTATGGTTCATGAAATATAGAGGCAGCGTTTTAAAAAATATTGCCGACCTGTATTTACCCAAAAAATTTTTACTTTATCCAGCAAATACCTGGCAACATAAAAATCACATTAAATTATTAGAAGCTATCGCTTACCTGCGGGATGAAAAAGGAGTTACCATCTCCCTTGTTTGTACAGGTAATAAAACTGTCTTTTTTGATCATGCAATAATGCCTGTACTAAAAAAATTGGATCTGGATAATAATGTATCGTTTTTAGGAATTGTAGATGATGAAACGCTGTATGCTATTTATAAGAGCGCCGAAGCTGTTGTGGTGCCTACTATGTACGAAGCCGGAAGCTTTCCGTTGATGGAAAGCATTATCATGGAAATCCCGGTAGTTTGTTCAAATGTAACATCCTTGCCAGAAACAATTGGTGACAGTCGTTTTACATTTGATCCGTCAAATGTAGAAGACATAGCCGAGAAGTGTTATAAGATATATGCTGATACAGAATACAGGCAACATAATATCGCTAACAGCAAACTACATGCAGACAAAATATTACATACAGATGCCCTTAAAAAAATAGTGAATATGTATGCAAATCTTTAAACGGCTTATCTTGCATACAATTTTTATTACTTATAAACCTTATAAATGCCACAGCCGGTTCTTAGCATTATCACTATTAATTATAATAATGAACCCGGTTTGCGCAAAACAATAAAAAGTGTTTTTGATCAAACTTTCACCGACTACGAATACATTATCATTGATGGCGGTTCTACTGATGGCAGTACGGTCATAATAGAAGAACATCAACAAAGATTTTCATACACGGTTTCCGAAAAAGACAATGGTATTTACGATGCCATCAATAAAGGAATTGCAAAAGCAAAAGGCCGATATCTTCTATTCCTGAACTCGGGGGATTTTTTGGTGAATGAAAAGGTTTTATCAATTATAAGCAAATCGCTAATTCAACAACAGCACGACATTGTATATGGCAAAGCGATCGTTTATGGCATTGTCAAATACAACCCTTATCCCTTACATTTATTAAATATATTGGAAACAGGAATTTGCCATCAATCGATGTTCTTTAAGAAAGAGCTTTTTGATAAAGCGGGATTGTATGACACTTCTTATAAAGTAGTGGCAGATATTTGTCACATCATTCTTTGCCTGGTTCGATATAATGCTACTAATTTTTTTATAGATACAACAATTGTAGAAATGGAACGCGACGGTATAAGTACTGTTTCTAAGTCCAATAATATGCAAGAGCGGCAGGCATTTCTTAATAAAGAATTCCCTGTAATAGCCGCCGACTATCTATTACTGCAACAATATCACAAAAGAGATTATATCCGAAGAGGAAAAAATTTTTTACAGCGAAAACTCAATAGCGATAAAGAATAAGGGAAATGAAGAGAAAAACCATTGTAATTGTTATAAATGACCTGGGAGCAGGTGGCGCAGAAAAATTAGTAACGGATCTATTACCCGGGATGAACAATGCTTATAAAGTAATTCTCGTAACCCTTAATAAGAAGGGTATTTTTGACGTAACAAAAACGATCGTTTGTGAAAAAAGTTATTGCTTAAATTTTAAAAGCAATTTATCAATACCGCGATGTGCTTTACAGTTAAAAAGAATTATAAAAGGGCATCAGCCCGATTTGGTACACTCTCATCTTTTTCATAGTAGTTTAATAGCCCGCATTGCTTGTCCCGCCGATATTCCCCTTGTGTTTACAATACATGGTGCTTTAGGGTATGAAGTATTTAGCAAAAATGTTTTCTGGAGATTTATAGAAAACGCTACGGTACGTAAGTATCATTCTGTTATAGCGGTAGCAGAGCATTTACTGGAGGATTATGAAAAATATATTAAAAGGGTAAACAAAAGGTTTGTAGTTCCCAATTGTATTTCAGATGAATTTTTTGAAACAAAACCACCATCCAAAAACTATAATCAATTTACGGTATTAAAGATGGTGGCAGTTGGCAATATAAAGCCTGTAAAAAATTATGCATACCTGGTAGAAGCATTTAAAAAGCTGCAAAACGTTAATATAACCTTGGATATTTACGGCATTGACCAAGGCGGCATGACTGGCTTACAAAAAGAAATTGATGACAACCAACTTCCTATTATTTTTAAGGGAGTAACAACAAACGTAAGCAAGATCCTGCCTGATTACAACATGTATGTAATGCCCTCTAAAAGTGAAGGCTGCAGTGTAGCTGTAATGGAAGCAATGATTATTGGATTACCTTTATTACTATCGGCTTTGCCGGGATTGAAAGCGGAAACGCAAGACAATGCAGTCTTTTTTGATATTGCTGATGAGCAAAGCTTTATTGATCGTATCACAGAAATAGTTGAAAACAAGTACGATTTAAATGATATGTCGGTAAAAGGAATTGAAATAGCAACCGAGAATTATACACAGTCCAAATACTTTGAACGGTTGTTTGCGATTTACGAAACATTGATAAACTCTTGATATTTCATGTCTATCCAATTACAGAATCCTTATAATCAAAAGCCGCTTTCCAAAATTGACAATGGGCTTACAGATGCTGCAGACAATTTTTTTCCTTATAAAAATGGAGCCTACCGCATCGTCTCAAACGACAATTATACGGAAAGCTTCGGCTATCAATGGAATAAATTTTCTGAAGCGCAAATTGACAAAATTTCTAATGTTGATATATCCAGAACACGTTTTTTTGCAGAAACAAATTGGGATAAAGAAGAACTGGACAGTAAAAATATTTTAGAAGTAGGTTCAGGAGCAGGAAGGTTTTCACAAATTATATTGGATTATACTAAAGCCAATTTATATAGTGTTGATTTTAGCAATGCTGTTGAAGCGAATTATAAAAATAACGGAACAAATAATCGTCTTCATCTTTTCCAGGCAAGCATTTATGAATTGCCTTTTGCAAAAGCGCAATTCGATAAAGTTTTTTGTATAGGTGTATTGCAGCATACGCCCGATTTTGAAAGATCGGTACAGTCATTGATTGAAATGGCAAAACCGGGTGCAGAAGTAGTAGTGGACTTTTATGCCATTAATGGTTGGTGGACAAAATTGCATATTAAATATTTATTCCGTCCATTTACCAAAAAGCTAAGCCATGAAAAGCTATATAAAAAAATAGACAGTAATATAGATTGGCTTATTAGAACATATCAGTTTTTTTCACGCGTAGGGCTCGGTGCATTAGTAAACCGCTTTTTGCCTATTTGTGATATTGACGGAACACTACCCAAAGGATTACCCTATGAGCAATTGAGAGAGTTATGTGTATTAGATACATTTGATATGTTTTCTCCGGAATATGATAATCCTCAAAAAATAAGTACAGTAACAGATTGGTTCAAAAAATATGGAATGGAAAGTGTATGGGGTGGCAAAATATATTATGATAATTGCTGGGCAGCTGTAGTTAAAGGAATAAAAAAATAATCAAATTAATGCCATTGTTTTCTTCATTACAAAATATCAGGAAAAGTATTGTTGTAAGATCAATAGGCATTTTTACGTTCACTAATTTCTTCAGCAAAGGCATTTCATTCCTCTTAATTCCCATATTTACCAATCCTCGCTTTCTAACTCCGGCAGATAACGGGTTTCTGAGCATATTCAGCAGCACGCTTATTTTTTTAGTTCCGGCTATCACTTTAGGAATGACACAGTCTGCCATTGCTGATTTTCATAAAAAACCAAAAGAAGAGTTTGCAAAAGGGTTTACAACCTCATTTGCTATAGCAGCTATTATGACATTGGTTTTAATAGCGGTCTTATTCTTGGCTAAGGATTTTTTAAACACCAAATACGGCTTCCCTTCTTCTTTTATTTACTTAATGCCGGCATTGGCTTTTCTTACTTTTTCCGGCGAACAATTTATTGTTCTTCTAAGAAATAAGAATGATGTGAAACTATTTGCTGCAGCAGGCTTATCTGAAACATTTATAGAATATACGCTATCTGTAATTTTAATTGTAGTGTTTTTTTATGGTTGGATCGGTAGAGTGTGGGGCATTGCAATATCGCTTATAGCTGTAAACATTTTTGCAATTATATACTATGTAAAAAACAAATATCTGCTCTTAGATATCAGTAAATCACAAATATGGGAGGAAGTAAAATTTGGCATCCCTGTGTTGTTGTTTCAATTATGTGTTTCAGCTATCAATTTTTCCGATAAGCTTTTATTAGGTGCTTTTTTTGTTGCAAAAAAAGCTGATATAGGTATTTATTCGATTGCATTTTTAATGGGCTCTGTAGTGGGTACAATGGTACAAAGTATTTTGCTTTACTTTCAACCTTCTTTATACAGGCAGTTAAAAAATGATAATTATACCTTAGCTATTAAAAAAGATTTTTACAGGTATCTCAAAATATTAACGCTTGCAACGGTCATCATTATCGTCGGTGGTTTTTTTGTGTATCAATTTTTAATAAACAAGATCTATTTAACAGGTATTACTTATTTTTTTATAATTGCCTTATCATCTTACATATGGGGAATAAGCTATTACTTTTTTATGTTCCTGCTGTTCCATAAGCAAAAAAGAAAAATACTGGCACAGTCGCTTATATCATTAACAACTACCGTACTCATCAATATCGTTTTAATTAAAAAATATTTTATCATGGGCGCAGCTTGGGGCAACCTGGTGAACACACTTATATTTTCGTTATTAACTATTTTGTTTACAAAAAATACAATTAAAGAGATATTTGCCAACAGATGAAAAAAACAATTCTGCATATAATTCACAATTTGGAACGTGGCGGCGCCGAAACATTACTGGTAGCGGTAGTGGCAGAGTTGAAAGACTATCGCAACATCATTGTAACCTTCAATAATAAAAACCTGTTTGGTGATCAGCTGCAATGCGATGAGTGGGTTTGTTTAAATATTTCTTCTCACAAACAATTGCCGTTAGCCGTTCTGCGTTTGAGAAAAGTGATAAAAAAGTATCAGCCAGACATTGTTCATTCCCATCTTTTTTGGCCAACTTTAGCCGCAAGGTTGGCTACGCCTAAAAAAATTCCGCTTATTACAACCATACATGCATTTATTGAAACTTTTAAAGATTACAGATCGGAGCATGTTAAACAGCTCGATAAAATAACGTATCGATTTAGAAAAAGTATAATAATTGCTGTAGCAAATGGAGCATTGCAGGAATATTTTTCTTTTTTAAAATTAAAGCCTTACAAAACTTTTGTACTATACAATTTTGTAGATACCAATCGATTTTTGGAAACCAACTCGCCTTCTGCCTCTTACAACAAACCATTTAAAATAATATCTGTCGGTGCTTTACGTGCTCAAAAAAATCATCTTTATTTACTTGAAGCATTTAAGCATTTAAATAAAAACGATTTTGAACTGCACATCTTTGGCGAAGGCCCTACCCGCCTTTCTTTGGAAACTTTTATAAAAGAAAATGAACTCTCCAATGTTCGCTTAAAAGGAAATGTTACAAACATACAAGATCATCTTCCGCATTATGATCTGTGTGCAATGCCTTCTTTTTTTGAAGGCTTTTCATTGAGTGTTTTGGAGGCAATGGCAATGAATGTTCCTTTGCTATTAAGCAATATTGATTCGTTTAAAGAACAGTGTGAAGATTGTGCCGTTTATTTTGATCTGAATAACATACAAGATTTTATAGATAAGCTACAACAATTAGCTGTCGATAAAGAACCTGCTTTAAAAATGGCCGCCAATGCAAAGCAACGTGTGTTAAAAAATTTCACTTTAGAGCAACACATGGATAAACTACGAGACATATATACAATCGCTTTACAAGATTAGCCTGTTTAGTCTTATTTTTGAGTATCTTATTCCAAAATGTGTGGCATAGCCGGGTATATTTCCCTCAATAATACTATTAGTACCGAACAGCTTAAACAAGCTGCAGGCACTTTGCAGCATCGTGGACCCGATGCTGAAGGCTTTTATTTTTCACCCGATCATAAAATTGGATTTGCACACCGCCGGCTTTCTGTTATTGATCTGTCACATGCCGCCGATCAACCTATGTTTTCTAAAAGCGGCAGGTATTGCATAATATATAATGGCGAAGTATATAATTTTAAAGAGCTGAAAGAAAGCTTATCCTGTAAAGGGCATTCCTTAAAAACATCTTCTGATACGGAAGTCATTATAGAGCTATTCGAGCAACACGGAACAAAAATCTTTGAATGGCTCAATGGAATGTTTGCAATGGCTATTTATGATACACAGCAGGGAGTGATAACATTAGCCAGGGATCATGTAGGCATTAAGCCATTGTTCTTTTATTGTTATAATGATGAATTGATATTTGGTTCAGAGCTAAAAGTTATCAGATCGATCAAAGAAAAAAAATTAACGGTTAATAAAGAAGCTGTTCCTTATTACCTGCATTTAGGTTATATACCACACCCTCTGACCATTTACAATAATGTACATAAATTTCCTTCGGGAAGCTATTGGCAGATAGATTGCAAAAACAATTTTTCTGCAAAAGATATTCAAAACATACAAACCTTTTGGGCTCCGGAGAAAAAGATCACTGCCGCTACGCAAACTGACGAAGTAACCTCAAAAGAAAAATTAAAAACATTATTGGTCGATTCTGTACAACACCAGTTAATAAGTGATGTACCGGTAGGTGTTTTTTTGAGTGGGGGTATTGATAGTAGTTTGATAGCTGCCATTGCCACCAAACTTATTCCTGATAAAGTAAAAACATTCAGCATTGCTATTGATGATGGAAAATTCAATGAATCGAAATATGCCCGTGCAGTAGCAGAACAATTAGGAACTGAACACAATGAATTACAGGTACAGGAAAAAGAAGTAATAAGTTTATTAGACAGATTTTTATCTGCATACGACGAACCTTACGGCGATCCTTCCGCTTTTCCTACCATGGTTGTTTCACACTTTGCAAAACAGCAGGTAACAGTTGCTTTAAGTGGCGATGGCGGTGATGAGCTGTTTGGTGGTTACGGATTTTATAGCTGGGCAAAGCGCTTAAGCAACCCATTAATACCTTTATTACGCTGGCCAATATATGGCGCTTCGTTATTGATGAGTCATCGTTTTCAACGGGCAGGGCAAATGTTTGCCTACAAAAGCAAAGCAACATTGGCCTCACACATTTTTACTACAGAGCAATATTATTTTAGTGAACAGGAGTTGGATAATTTATTAAATGGCATTCCTTATAATTTCATCGATCTTAACAAGATCGATTCAGGTGCAAGAAAATTATCTGCATTTGAAAAACAAGCTTTGTGGGATCTAAAGTCATATTTAAAAGATGAATTGCTGGTAAAAGTTGATAGGGCGTCGATGCAATTCTCCCTGGAAACGAGAGTTCCTTTGTTGGATCACAAGGTCGTAGAGTTTGCGTTGAACCTGGATCAACAGTATAAAATAAACAGTAAGGGAGAAATGAAATATTTACTGAAAGAAGTTTTATACGATTATCTTCCGGCAAAATTATTTGACCGTCCCAAGTGGGGCTTTAGAATACCATTGGAAAAATGGATGCGGAAAGATCTGAGAGAAATGGTTGAAACATATACATGTGAAGCGATCATTAATAAATATGGTTACGTTAATTACAAAGTAGTGGCAGACCTGAAAAAACAATACTTTAACGGAAAAGATTATCTCTACAATCGTATATGGCTCATTATGGTGTTGCATTGGTGGCTGGAAACGAATGAAACTTAATTATGGTTTTTTTATCAAAACAAAATATTGCTGTACTTCTTTTTCATCGCATTTTACCGTTACGTGATGAAATGTGGGATCCCATTGATCCTGCATTATTTAAACAAACCCTGGATTATGCAAAGAAAAAATTTCATGTAGTTCCACTTTCAGAAATTTTGTTTAACCAAAAGCCAAGGTCTTCCAAACCTTTAGCAGCTCTTACTTTTGATGATGGTTATCATGATTTTATAGATCACGCTATTCCCATATTAGATGCTCATAAAATGAAAGCATCCATGTATGTAGTATCTGATTGTATCGATAAAAACCTGCCTACATGGACCTATGTTATAGATTATCTTTTTGTAAATACAAAAAAATTACAATGGGATAATTTTAATCATCCCGATCTGCCCGGTGAATATCATTTGGTTAAATGGAACACGCAGCAGGAAAGAATAAACTATTGCAAAAAGCTAAAGCAATACATTAAATGGATACCGGCATCAAAAAGAGATGAAATAATAAATGATCTCTTAATTAATTTTGATGATGTAAAAAGCCCGCATGGCCTAATGATGAGTTGGGCAGAAGTAAAACAAATAAATAATGCAGGCTTTGAAATTGGCTCTCACTCTGTAACGCATGCTACACTCGCTACCATTGAGGATGATAATGTAGTGGAATTTGAATTGAAAGAATCGGCAAAAAGAATTACAGCACAAACAGGAATTGTTCCTTCTGTTTTTTCTTACCCGATCGGCAGTTACGATGAGCGTGTAAAAAAGCTTACCAAAAAAGCCGGTTATAAAGCAGCCTTGGCTGTAAACAAAAAAATGTATGCCCCTGAAAGAGATGATATTTTTGAAATACCACGAATAGAATTATACAACGAAAGCTGGTTAAAAACAAAAATGCGTGTAAACGGAACTGTTAGTTATTTAAATAAGTTTAGAAATAGATGAAAATAGTGCTGCTTTGTAACGAACAATTTAACCAGGTTGCTTTAGCCAATAAAGTAGCGCAGCATTTTAACCTGGCGGGAATAGTAATTGAAAAGCCAACCCCTAAAAAGATCCGTTCGTTTTCTTCTCTTATAAATAAAGCATTGAATCGAACTGTTTTTTCTCCAATTCATCAATCCTGGTTTGGAATGTTAGCTTTTTACAAAAAAAAATATTCGGCATTCCCATCTGTTGATAGCATTACCGTTACAAAAATAAATTCCGAAGCCACTATAAATTTTATAGCAAAGCATCAACCCGACCTGGTGATGGTTTCAGGAACCAGCCTCATTCGTAAACAACTATTAGAGCTGGTATTGCCAAAAGGCATGATCAACCTGCATACAGGATTATCGCCTTATATAAAAGGAGCACCTAACTGTACCAACTGGTGCATTGCCGAAAAAAAATTTCATTTAATTGGCAATACTATTATGTGGCTGGATGCAGGCATTGACAGCGGCGATATCATTACCACTGCATTAACTTCCATAACGGGAAGGGAAACACTTTTGCAATTACACATCAATGTAATGGAACATGCGCATGAGCTTTATTTAGAAGCGTTGAAAAAAATAGATACGGATCTTGCCAATTGTCCAAGAGTCAAGCAATCTTCCATCGCAGAGGGAACAACTTATTATAACAAACAATGGAATGCTAAGGCCAAATGGGCACTATTAAGAAATTTCAAGAGGATGAAAGCGTATTTTTCATCTTCTTTGTATAAGGAGGATGTAAAAGCAGTTCAAACCGTAAGTTTGTAAAAAGTTTTTGCAGCGGGTGATTAAAATTTAATTAATGGCAACAAAAAAAATTCTTTTTATTTCTTACGATGGCATGACCGATCCATTAGGGCAAAGCCAGGTGATCCCGTATTTAAAAGGTTTAACTAAACAAGGGTACGAGTTTATAATTTTAAGCTGCGAAAAACCCGAAAAATTAGACGGCAATAAAGACTATGTAGCATCGCTATTAACGGGCTATCCTATAAAATGGGTTTACATAAAATATCACAAAAACCCTCCGGTGCTTTCTTCTGTGTATGATTTTCTTCAATTAAAGAAAAAAGCGGTTGCCTTACATCAACAGGAAAAGTTTGATCTGGTGCATACAAGAGTGGGCGTTCCGCAATTATTGGGCTTATGGATCAAAAAGAATCTTCGCATAAAATTTTTAAATGACATACGTGGATTTTGGGCAGATGAACGAGTGGATGGTGGTCAATGGAATATTAAGAACCCTATCTATAACATCATCTATAAATTTTTTAGAAAGAAAGAAAATGAGTTTATTATTCATGCCGATTATAATACCTGTCTTACCTACGCAGCAGCAAAAGAAATTCATACCTGGAAACAAATTCCCAATCAGCCGATCCCTTTAGAAGTAATTCCTTGCTGTGTTGATATGAATCTGTTTGATCCAAATAACATAGATGCTTCACTAAAAAATAAATTCAAAGAAGAATTAAAAATTAAAGACGGCGATTTTATTATTACTTACCTGGGATCTATTGGTGGCTGGTATTTGATAGAAGAGATGATGCGCTTTTGTAAAATATTAGGAGACAAAATACCTCATGCAAAGTTTTTATTCATTTCTCCACACAATCACTATATGGTGGCTGCTGCTGCATCTAAATACGGCTTATCTACCGATAAATTAATTGTAAAACAAGGTAAGCGATACGAAGTGCCGGCGTTGCTTTCGTTCAGCACATACTCCGTTTTCTTTATTAAACCATGTTATTCTAAAATATCATCATCACCTACTAAACACGGAGAAATAATGGCTATGGGTATTCCTGTTATTACCAATGCCGGCGTTGGCGATGTAAAAGAAATTCTTACCGATTATCATTCAGGTTATTTGGTAAATGATTTTACAGATGCATCTTTTAATTCAGTAGTAGATAAAATTGTTTCATCCAACCCATTTGATAAAGAAACCATTCGTAATGGCGCTAAAGAATTTTACTCTTTGGAAACTGCTGTACAGCGTTACAGCAATGTGTATGCAAAAATATTTGCGGAGTAATTACAGCTTTCTTCCTGTTACGTGGTAAAATGGACTGAGCGGACTAATAACAATATCTGTTAACCCGCAGTTTTGCATCATTGATATTACCTGTTTTTTAGAGAACCGTTGTTCCAGTCTTGTACCGAATTTATCCAACGCATCATTGCGAATAATAAAGAATGATTTATTGTTGTAAGCGCTCAAAGGCATTTTGTGTGCCACACTTCTTAACCCGATCAATACTAAAAAACGTACCCATAATACCAGCGGCATATAAATAACAATTGCCAAAATATCACAAACAAACTTTTTAATAGGTGTTGGCAGGCGGCAAACAGGATAGCGAATTAGATTACTTAAATTATATAAGGTTTTAAACCACCAGCCTCTTGTTTCTAAATTATGATAGAGATAACAATAAAAATAACCGCCTTTCTTTATCTTCTTTACACAATCTTTCATGGCTTGCTGCGTATCGGGAATATGATGCAATACACCCACGCTCATCGCAAAATCAAATGTTTCATCATTGAACGGGATCGTTTCAATACTGGCTTGTGTTAGCCGTACATTTTCGATCTTACCTAATAAATTATCAGCAGCAAAAATGGCATTGCTCGGGTCGATCGCTTCAATAAAGCCCGCCTTTTGGGTAAGATATTTTGTCCATCTGCCGGTGCCGCAACCAATATCCAACGCGTATGAATTTTTATTCACCACAGTATCATTCAAAATATCAAAATATTCCGCAGCGCATTCTTCAATTACCTGGTCGGAAAAATCATGAAACTTTAGCCACTCGTCGCCAAATGATCTTACCACCTCAGCATCTATGTTTTTTCCCTCGGTTGAAAATATGGCAATCTCCCTGTTCTTTCCTTCTATTATTTTTAAAGGCTGTTGGTTGTATTCTGTTCTCATTTTATTAAGTGCCGACAAAATTAAGGGTTACACTTTATAGGTTGTTTATTTCTTTACTTTTGTTGCCATTACTCAAACTATGGCTTATCGTTTTTTAATTGTTGGTGCAGGGTTTTCAGGGTGTGTATTAGCCAATCAACTGGTTAAACAATTGAATTGCTCAATAGATATTTGGGATGAACGCGACCATATTGGCGGCAATTCACACACTACAAGAGACGAAAAAACGGGCATAATGGTTCATCAATACGGCCCACATATCTTTAATACAGATAAAAAAGAGATCTGGGATTTTGTGAACAGCTTTGATGAATTTAAGCCATATGTACACAGGGTTAAAGCAAACAGCAAAGGAAAGATTTATGGTTTGCCCGTAAATCTTCATACCATCAACCAATTCTTTAATAAAAATTTTACGCCGAAAGAAGCAGAAAAATTTATAGAAGAACAAGCCGATAAAACAATTGAAGAGCCAAAAAATTTTGAAGAGCAGGCATTAAAATTCATCGGCAAAGATTTATATAAAGCTTTTTTTTACGGCTATACAAAAAAACAATGGGGTTGTGAACCGAAAGAGCTGCCCGCTTCTATTTTAAAAAGAATACCTGTACGATTTAATTACAATGATAATTACTACAATAACTTTTTCTCCGGCATACCAACCAACGGATATACGTTCATCATGGAAAAAATGATCGAGCATCCTTCCATAACAGTAACGCTTGATCGAAAATTTATTCCCGGAAAAGATGGAAAGGAATACACACATATATTTTACACCGGCCCTATAGATGCTTACTTTCAATATAAACACGGGCGCTTAGGCTATCGCACTGTTACATTTGAGAAAGGATATGACAATGGGGATTTCCAGGGAACAGCTCAAATGAATTATTGTGATGAAGAAGTGCCTTATACAAGAATTACAGAACACAAACATTTTACTTACTGGGAGGCGAATGATAAAACAGTTTATTTTAAAGAATACAGTAAAGAAACCGGCGAAAACGATATTCCTTATTACCCCAAACGCCAGGTTGCAGATAAAAAATTATTGAAATTGTATAGAGATGAAGCCGACCAGCAATCCAATATTTCTTTTTTAGGCAGGCTGGCTACCTACCGTTATATGGATATGCATCATGTAATTGGCGAAGCAATAGAGCTTTCAAAAAAAGTAGTTGACTGTGTAAATACCAACCAACCATTACCTGTATTTTCAAACGTAGAAACGTTTATTTGATGCTATGATGAAGAAAAAAAAAATGCTGGTAATTTGTCCGCATCCCGAAAACATAGCACCGGGACAACGTTTGAAATATGAACAATATTTTGAACACTGGCGCAGCAATGGTTATGATGTTAAAGTATCTCCTTTCTTTAGCGAACGAATGCAAAGCATTTTGTACACAAAAGGTCGCATTCCAGAAAAGATATATTGGGTTATCCGCGGCTATTTAAAACGTATTCGTGAATTTTTTACCCTGCAGCGGTATGATCTTGTTTATATTTTTTTATGGGTAACTCCTTTTGGCTTGCCTGTGATGGAAAAATTATTTGTATCGAAAAACACACATGTAGTGTACGATATAGACGATGCCATCTTTTTAAAAACAAAAAGCTTGACTAACCGGCTGGCTGATTTTATAAAAGGGCGCAGCAAGCCTTTCTTTATGATGAAGCACGCAAAGCATGTGATTGCATGCACTCCTTTTTTGACAGATGTTGCAAAAAAGTATAATGAAAGGGTTACTGATATTTCATCTACTATCAACACACATACCTATCAGCCTGTAAATAGTTATCAGAACGATCATGTATTAACGCTTGGCTGGAGCGGTAGCCATAGCACTTCTCAATTTTTGTATTTATTAAAAGATATTTTAATTGAATTAAATAACAGAAAACCATTTAAGCTTTTGGTAATGGGCGATCCTCATTTTAAAATAAATGAATTGGATATGCAAGCTATTAAATGGACGAATGAAGATGAAATTCCTACACTACAAAAATTCGATATCGGGCTTTATCCTTTGCCATTGGATAGTGATTGGGTGTTAGGAAAAAGTGGCTTAAAAGCATTACAATACATGGCGGTTGGTGTGCCTGTTGTTGCCACAGCAATCGGCGCTAATTATCGCATTATTGAAAATAATAAAACGGGCATCCTTGTAAAAACAAAGGAAGAATGGCTGACTGCTCTTGAATATTTAATGGACAATCCCTCAACCCGCCAATCCATCGGGCTTTCCGGGCGTAATAACGTAGTAGACAACTACTCTATTGATGCAAATGCCCCGGTATATCTTAGTATTCTTAACACGGTTTGTAAAAAGTAAAAGTACTCGACTTTATTCTTTTTGACTTTAATCAAATGCTATAAACAATAACGTTTTCTACTCTTCGTTCTAATATAGTTAAGTCCAACATCTTATTTTAAAAACCTAATGCTATTCCTATGGAGAAAGCCATAGCTGTGGTTGTTACCTACAACCGTAAACAACTTTTGTCTGAATGTATTACTGCATTGAGAAACCAAACACGTAAGCTTGATGCAATTTTAGTAGTTGATAACGGAAGTACAGATGACACTGTAAAATGGTTATCGAAGCAAAGCGATATTACTTTTATATCGCAAAGTAATGTAGGCTCTGCAGGTGGTTTCAACACCGGCATTACATGGGCATACAAAAATAATTTTTCCTGGATATGGTGTATGGATGATGACGGTTATCCAAAAGAGGATGCCCTGGAAAAACTATTGGCAGAAGATATGGAACGCTTGTGCTTGCGCAATTGTGCAGTATTAAATAAAGAAGATAAAAAAACCTTTGTTTGGAAAACAGGCAATTTTAATACCATTGATGATGTAAATGTGAAAGTGTTGCATGGTGTAGGTCATCCGTTTAACGGAACGATGTTGCACCGCAATATTATTGAAAGAGTTGGAGCCCCTAAACAACAGTTATTTTTATGGGGCGATGAAACAGAATATTTTTACAGGATAACAAAACAAAACGGTATCCCTGTTAAAACAATAACCGATAGCATACACTATCACCCGGCCGCTGCTTTTACCTATAAACAAGATTGGGATTACAAGAACACCTGGAAGATGTACTATTACATCCGCAATCGTTTTTATATTCACCAGGCTAAGTTTAGCAATAAGTTGATTGCATTGATCAATTACATTACTTTTCTCACAGCCATGGTGGGTGTGGTTATGATATTTCAAAAAACCGATAAGCTGAAGAAGATCAATTTTATTCTTTGGCCCGCAGCAGATGCGTTTGCCAATGATTTTTCTGCCAATCCAAAAAGTATTTTACTGCAATTGCAGGAAACCACTCAACCGACACATCGTTTTAGAAATTCATTCAGTGCTTATATTAAGCAATTAACCGGAGAATTGTTTGCACCTTTTTTATTATCACGTACAAGAGGAGCCCTCAACGCATAAACTTTTTGCAACCTATAAATACTCAGGCAGCTTCTTTTGAAGCTGTTTTTCTTTTATTGTAATTATCTAAGATCACCATCAATCCTATAATATAAAAAGGAAGGCAGGGTACTTTGTACCGGACCAGTGTTCCAAAGTTAAGCGTGGTAACACCGACAAAAAAGGCAAATAAAAACGAAAACGAAAAACAAAATAACACCATCGGGTCAGTAAAAATATATTTAAAGAAGAAAACCACTTTGGTTTTAAAAAGCGTGTATAGCAACAGTAACATCATTGCCAAACTTTCAAACGAAGAGATCAAGGTTGAGATTTTTTTAGACTCCCATAAAAAAGGCCGGTAAAACGTAGCAGTAATGGCTGCAGGAAATGTTTTAATAAAGCTACTTGCAGAACCGTCAAACTCTACTCCCAATGAAAAAGACGACTCAGCAAGGTCCTCCATGTTTTTATAATTCACCTGCTGTGTTTGAACTGCTTCGGTAAGATTATCGATGGCAAAAGTTCCCATTTGATCTCCCAATTGACTGTATATTCCGGCCAATACACCAACAATAAACACTAAAACAAAAGCACCTATAATAATCTTAAAAAAAGTTGTTTTTATTTTTCCGATATATCTCATTACAATAAATAAGATAAAGAAAGGCAGGTAAGAAAATAATATATATGCTTTAACAGTAAAAAGTACCCAGCCCGAAATAAAAGCTACTAAGATGTTTTTTATAATCCCTTTTCTTTTGATCAATAACCAATACAAGGAATACGTAAGCCATCCCATCATAGCTAAGCAAATAGGATCTTTTAATATGCCGCTCGTCCAAAAAACAGGCGATGGCAAAAAAAGAATAGCGATAGCCAACGATTTATGAAGATGCGGATATTGTTCGTAAAAAAATTTAAACAATTGCCATACACCACTAAATGCCAACATTGCAAAAAACAAATTGATAATAAGGTAGCTTCCAAAAGAAAAAAAAGAGAATACTGCTACCGTGCGTATCACAAAAAAATTACCTTCATTTAAAAAATAGCCGGCACTGTATTCATTTTGGGCAAGGGCTGTGTCATATTGGTCAGATGGAAGAAATATCCATTTAATATTAGACATATCTTTCAGACACAGCTTAGCTATATTAACTCCTTCCGGAAAATAAAGCGTTGTAGAATCGTTCCCAATAACATATACAAACAAAATAGTTAACACAAACGTTGCTCCAACCTTAACCCAAAAAAATTGTTTATGATAACGTTGTAAGACCGGGTCCTTAATACGCTTTCTACGAGCCGAAAAAAACAAATGAAAAAGCCATACATATATGGGAAATAATATAATGTCCAATAAAGTCATTGGCAATTAAAACGCTGTTGGGTTAATTTGTAAGTTAAAACGCAATACAGGCAAATTTATCCAAAATATCACTCGCCATTCAATAATATGCAGTTATTTTGTTACAACAACAGATAATTATACAATGTGCGGCATTGCCGGTTCTGTAAATTTTAAAATAAACAGGGAAAAACTGTATCAACAGCTGCTTCACCGCGGACCTGATGAACAAAACTCCTTTTTGTACCATAATCTTGAGCTGCATCATTTTCGTTTATCTATTTTAGATATAGCCGGCGGCAAGCAACCCATGTTTTTACAAAACAGGTATTGCATTATTTTTAATGGTGAAGTGTATAATCATAATGATATAAAAAAGCAATACGCTTATCAATGCAAAACTACTTCCGATACCGAAACGATCTTACATCATTTTGCCAATAAAGGAATTGATTGCTTTCACGATTTTGATGGCATGTTTGCTTTAGCAATATTGGATGAACAGGAAAACAAATTGTATTTAGTAAGAGATCGTGCAGGTAAAAAGCCTTTATACATTTATCATAAAGAGGAAACTATCCTTTTTGCAAGTGAATTAAATGCAATAAAGACGCAGCTTACTTTAGAAACAGATGAACATGCCATTGAATTATATGTACGTTTAGGTAGTTGTTATCGTCACCAAACTCCCTATAAAAATGTGCGTGAATTAGGTAATGGAGAAATTGCTGTAATTGATCTATCCTCAGCAAAGATCAATTACAAAACATGGTGGAATATTGCTGATTTCTATACAAAAGAAAACAGTTTACACTTTAACGATGCCTTGCAAAAGGTAGATGAATTGCTCACAACTGCAGTCAACAGAAGAATTGATTCATCGGACCTGGAAGTAGCTACTTTTTTAAGCGGCGGTATTGATAGTGGGTTGGTTACCGCCATTGCCGCAAAGCATAAACCGCATATAAAAACATTTACGGTAAGCTTTGATGGACAGTTTAACGAAGCGCCGTATGCCAAACAAGTAGCAAATAAATACAAAACAAAACATACAGAGATCAATATCAGCTTTAATAATCTTAAAAATGATATTGAAAAGATCTTAACACAGTACGGAGAACCATTTTTTGATGATTCGGCCATACCAAGCTATTATGTAAGCAAAGCTGCTAAAGAACATGTAACCGTAATATTAAATGGAGATGGCGCTGATGAATTATTTGGCGGTTATCGCAGGTATGTGCCTTTTGCAACGTATAATTTTTTTAATAGTGGTAAAGGGGTAAAAGCAGGTTCAACAGCATTAAAAAAAATATTGCCTGCTTCGCATAATAAAATGAGTAAGTATAACTATTTATATCGACTGATCGATTTAAATACAAAAAGCGGCGTAGAAAAATATTTAAGCAGTACAATAGATATTTTTGAAGGATTTGAGGATAAATTGATCAGCCACAAAAGATCATTTACTGAGTTTGAAAAAGACTTTGCCCAAATTGCTTCTTTGAATTTATCCGGCTTAAAAACCATGATGCTACTTGATTTTGATGTGCATTTATTCAGCGCTTTATTAGTTAAGATCGATATTGCCACCATGGCTCACTCTTTAGAAGGCAGAAGCCCTTTTTTGTGTAAAGAGCTATTGGAGTTAGCGCCTGCATTAAATGATGGATTCAAAATAAGAGGTACTCAAACAAAATATATCTTACGACAATTAGCTAAAAAATATTTACCGGAAAACATCACCAAATTGCCTAAGCGTGGTTTTGAAGTACCTTTAAAAAAATGGGTTAACGGCGATCTGAAAGAAATGATCTTTGATCATGTATTTTCAGCGAATGCTTATAACAGGCAATTTGTAAAAAAGAATTTATTGGATGCCATTCATGCAAATAAATTAAATGCATCCGATGAAAAAAGAGCAAAAATGTTGTGGAGTTTATTTTGCCTGGAAGTATGGAAAAAAAACAATTAAAAGATTTATTTCTCACAACGAAATAAAGAATACAAAGTACACAACGACTTAATTTTTTTGTTTCTTAGTTTTCATTGTTCACTTTGTGTGAAACAGTTTATGAAAAACGGCATCTTCACCATATCACTTGATTTTGAATTACACTGGGGTGTAAGCGAAACCAAAACAGTACAGCAATATTATAATAATCTTGCCGGCACACGTAATGCCATTGATAAAATGTTGCAATTGTTTGCTCACTATAATATTCACGTTACCTGGGCTACGGTTGGTATGTTGTTTTGCAAAGACAAACATGAGTTATTGAACTATTGCAACCAGATCGATCAACCCAATTATGCCAATAAAAAGCTAAACAATTTTGATTTAGCTAAAAAGGTTGGCGAAAATCATACAGATGATCCTTTTCATTTCGGAAATGATCTCATTCCAAAAATTATCCAAACAAAAAACCAGGAAATAGGCACACATACTTTTTCTCATTATTATTGTTTGGAAAGAGGACAAACGGCAGAAAATTTTAAATCGGATATAAACGCTGTTATCGACATTGCCAAAGAGAATAACATCTCAATAGCCTCCATTGTATTTCCAAGAAACCAATACAATGGTGAATGTCTGCATGTTTGCAAGCAATCCGGCATTAAAGCATATCGCGGCAACGAAAAACACTGGATGTACCAGCCGCTATCAAGAGAAAAAGAAACTAAATACCGGCGATTGCTACGACTAATAGATACTTACATAAATATCTCAGGAAATAATACCCATGAGATCAATTATTCCGGTGAATTAGTAAATGTTCCGGCAAGCCGTTTTCTTCGCCCCTTCAATCCTAAATTAAAATTTATAGAGGCATTGCGGCTGCGCAGAATTAAAAAAGAAATGACTTTTGCCGCAAAAAATAAAAGATTGTATCATTTATGGTGGCATCCCCATAATTTTGGTATCAATCAGGACATTAACTTTGCGTTCCTGGAAAAAATTTTACAGCATTTCTCTTATTTGGAAAGCAGGTATAATTTTCAGTCAAAAAACATAAGTGAAGTTTGTTATGCAGAATAAAACTATCGACTCGGCAATTTTAAGACATGATATTGATGCGGATTTTTTTCAAAACACTTACGAAAATAAAATAACCGATAACGCAGCATATCCATTTTTATATGGAAGAAAAATTGTGTTGAAGCAGTTTGAAGAATTGCTGTTGCAATTGCCCAAAGGGTCGTCAGTATTGGATGTTGGCTGCGGCACGGGTCATCTTACCAAATGGATAAAAGACCAGGGTTATAATGTAGTTGGTGTTGAGCCATCAAAAGGCATGCGTGAGTTTGCAGAAAAGAATTTTCCTGATATCCGGTTCATCAATTCTATCTCATCAGAAATTCCTTTGGCTGATAATTCTTTTGACCTGATACTGGCTTTTGAAGTATTGCGGTATATGGACGAAAGCGAAACCATTAATACCTACAAAGAATTTCATCGCCTGTTGAAACCCGGCGGCAAGTTTTTTGTAACGCATGTAAATAAATACTCTACTGATCTGTATTATTTTTTCTATCACCTGAAAGGTATTATCAGCAAAATAAAAAAACAGCCATATCATTTTTGTTATTTCACCACTCCAAAGCAACAGGAGAAATTGGTAAAATCAGCTGGATTTAGCAATTGCATTACCACAGGGGAAATGAATGCATTGGTACGTTTGGGTTATAAGTTTGGAAAAACTACCGGCGATAAGTTTGCGAAATTTATCGAAAAATCAGACCCGGTACAGGTTTACAAAGACAGTGGGAAAGCAATGGCAGGGCATTTAAGTGTAGTTGGTATAAAGTAATTTTCATCTTGAAAAAAAAAATACTACATACTACCACACGCTTAGTACTGGGCGGCGGCGTTGAAAAAAATATTTATTACACTATTGCCGGATTAAAAGATGAGTTTGAATTTCATCTTAGCTGTGGCGCCGATTTTAATGATGATCACTTTACCAACCATCCCGAAATAAAGATCATCATCTGTCCTCATCTTATTAATAAAATTTCTTTTGTAAAAGATCTAAAGGCGCTTTGGTTGTATTACAGGCTCATCAAAAAAGAAAAGTATGATATCGTTCATACACACGAAACCAAAGCAAGCTTTATAACCAAACTGGCAGCCTGGTTGGCTGGGTGTCCTTATATTATCTATGGATTGCATGGCGTTACCTTCAACGATCCGATGAGTAAATTGAAGAGAAAATTTTACATCCTTTTAGAAAAACTAACCATTGGCTGTGCCGATCTGGTAGTTTCTGTAGGACACAATACAATTGATGCCTACCATGCAGAAAACATCGGTACAAAAATTCCTTATGAAGTAGTAAGAAGTGGAATAGATATTGAGGCTTATATGAAACAGGCTATTACTAATGAAGAAGCAAAGAAAAATTTTCGCAGCTCATTAGGTATTAAAGAAGAGGATATTGTCCTAATTAATGTGGGCAGGTTTTCATTCTCAAAAGCACAACGGTACAGCATACAGGCTTTTGCACAGTTGAAAAAAAAATATAATAACTTAAGGCTGCTGTTGATTGGTGAAGGTGAGTTATTAACCGAGTGCAAAACTTTAGTCAAAAATTTAGGGTTAGATGACAATTCTGTTGTTTTTTTGGGGTACCAGCGAAACGTTCCGGAGTTCTTATCAGTCAGTAACATATTCATGTTTACTTCCCTTCGTGAAGGATTACCGAGGGTTATTGTAGAGGCATCATTATTACAAATTCCAGTGGTTACCTTTTCTGTGGAGGGCGCTAACGAGGTATTAGAACATGAAAAAACGGGTTTTATAGTAAAACAAGGTGATGTTGATCAGTTGATTTATTACGCAGAACAGCTAATTTTGCACCCTGACTTAAGAATCCGGTTTGGTCAGCTATCTTGCAGTCACGTAAAAGAGAATTGGGATAGCCACTTAATGACTAAAAAACTGCAGGAAATTTATAATAGAAATACTCAATAATGAAAATTGCATTTACAGTAGACTTTGAAGATTGGTATCAAGGAGTAGACTTGCCAATGGAACGTTGGGGAAGCATAGAAAAAAGACTGCACATAGGGCATTATAAGCTACTGGAACTTTTTCAAAAATATAATGTAAAAGCTACTTACTTTTTGTTAGGTAAAACCATTGAAGAGCATCCTCGTTTTATTGATGAAATAATTAAAGAAGGACATGAAATTGGCTGTCACACTTATTCTCATCCTTTTTTATACAGAATAACTCCCGAAAAATTCAGAGAAGAAATCAGAAAGTGTAAGCAATTGATCAATCAATTTGGGGTTACTTACACCGGCTTTAGAGCGCCTTATTTTTCTATAGATCAAAGAAGTACCTGGGCGTTGGATATAATACGTGAAGAAGGTTTTGTGTACGATACCAGTATTTTTCCGGGTGATGCAAAACGTACAGGCATGCCGGGCTTTAATCCAAAAGTACATGAACTGGAAAATGGATTAACAGAATTCCCTATCAGCACTATTAAATTTATGGGGCTGGATTTTGGAGTTGGCGGCGGCTATTTCCGTTTGTTGCCTTACAATTATTTTAAAAGTAAACTGGAAAAAATATTGGCGCATCGCTCCAGCATTTTTTATATCCATCCATGGGAACTGGATGTTGATCAGCCAAAAATTTCAGGACTAAACAGTCGCATAAAATTCACACACTACGTAAACTTAGATTCAACAGAAAAAAAATTAAATCGCTTACTCACTGAGTTTGAGTGCACCAATGTATCAGAGATATTAAGTAAACACGAATATGAGCAACAACAGCAAAACTTATACACTTACAGAAACTAAAGACGTAGAATCTTTTTTTCACGGTTACGCGGCAGATTTTGACAGCATTTACGGACATACCAAAAAACGTAGTCTGTGGGATAAATTTTTAGATAAATTCTTTCGCCGTTCCATGCGTTTGCGGTACGATCTGGTAATGAAATATTCTGCCAATCCTCAAATAAAAACAATACTGGATATTGGCTGTGGCGGCGGTGTTTATTGCGATGCGTTGCTTAATATGGGCAAAAATGTTACCGGTTTAGATATTGCCGATGGCATGCTGAAATTGGCGATACAAAAAACTCAACCTTTTATTGATAAAGGACAAGCTGCTTACATCCACGCAGGCTATTTAGAACATTCTTTCAACGAAAAATTTGATGCCGGCGTATTGGTTGGCTTTTTCGATTACATAAAAAACCCTCTCGACGTTTTCCAGAAATTAAACAAAGACATTTCTAAAGAATTATACATGAGCTTTCCTAAAGCCGGCGGCTTTTTAGGCTGGCAAAGAAAAGTTCGTTATAAAATGAGAAATTGTCCTTTGTATTACTACACCAAAAATGATATTGTTGCCCTGTTAACTAAAATGAACTGGCAAGACAAAGCCGAGATCATAGATATTGATCGCGACTTTTTTGTTCGTGTAACGTTATAAGGCTAATATTGCGTTCAGCAAACCCGTTTTTCGGCAATAAATTAAAAAAATCCCCATTTCAACAGCTAAACAAAATAGCTGGTGAGATTGTAATAACTGAGTATGGACGCTTATACCATAAAAGATTTGGAGAACCTGTCGGGCGTAAAAGCCCACACCATTCGCATATGGGAACAGCGCTATAATTTTTTAAAACCTTGCCGCACCTGCACTAATATTCGCTATTACAGCAACGAAGAGTTAAAGAAATTACTCAACATAGCATTACTCAACAGAAATGGCTTCAAAATTTCACACATCAATAAAATGTGCGAAACCGAGCTAAAACAAAAGCTGTTGTCACTTACACAATTAGAAGCTTGTTACGAAAAAAAAATCAATGCATTGGTACAGGCAATGATCGATCTTAATACAACAGAGCTGGAAAGCATTTTAGATAAATGTATTGCTGCAGATGGTATTGAAAAAACTGCCACGCAAATAATGTTTCCCTTTCTTTTAAAGATCGGCATCCTTTGGCAGGCAAACGAGATCATTCCGGCGCAACAGAATTTAGCAAGCAATATCATTCGCAAAAAAATTGTTCTGGCAATTGAAGGCATACCTCCAGTACCTCCCAAAAATAAAACAGTTCTATTGTTCTTGCCCGAAGGCGAACATCACGAGTTGGGATTATTGTTTGTCTCTTACTTACTAAAAAAGCAGGGTGTTGAAACTATTTACCTTGGCTCTGACATTAAACTAAGCGATGTAGAATATATAGTCAAGCATAAAAAGCCTGATTACATTTATTCGCATCTCACTTGTGTCAACCCCAAGTTTTGTTTCGAAAAATTTGTAGATGCCGTAGCCAAAAACTTCCCCGATACCAAGATCATCATTTCCGGAAAACTCACCCACAGTTACGAAAAACGAACTCCTTCCTCTATCAAATTCAAAAGATCTTTCGACGAAATAGTAGAGTTTTCTACAACCTTATAATTTTTTGGGGCTTTCATCCTTTTATCGTTCATCAACAACAATTCGCCGCCCGCCTGCAATCTTTTGCCCTTAACACAAGCCCGGCTTCGCAAAAGTATTTCCTGCTAAGCGGTGCAGCCATTCAGCAATATATTTTCAATCATCTTATGCAAATAAATAATAGTATAACTTATTCCTCACCGTTAACATATTTTTAGTAGCAGTTAAAAAATATCTTACTACATTGATGAAGTAAAAAAACAAAACACCCATCGAGGTGTTATTTATTAGTAACGATTGGTAAACTAATTTTATGAAATTCGTTATCGCATCTGATCATGCCGGCTTTGATTACAAAGCCATATTGCTAAAAGAAATTATCGCAAAAGGTTACGACATAACAGACATCGGCACTTTCAATACCGCTCCTACCGACTACCCCGATCACGCAGCAGATGTAGCCAATGCAATTCTCTCTAAAAAAGCAGATCGTGGAATAATTATTTGTGGTAGTGGCGTTGGCGTTAGTATTGCTGCTAATAAATTTAAAGGAATAAGAGCAGGTGTTTGTCATGATACATACTCTGCTCATCAATGTATCGAACATGATGATGCAAATGTTTTATGCATTGGTGAACGTGTTGTAGGTATTGAATTGGCAAAAGAAATTGTTTTTGCCTTTTTAAACGCAACATTTTCCAACGAATCCCGTCATATAAAAAGACTGGAAAAAATAAACGCCATTGAAAATAAGAATATGAAATAAAGATTGACAAAATATGAAAACGCAAAAAATAAAAACGCTTTTTTTAGATATTGGTGGCGTATTATTAACGAATGGATGGGGGAAGAATTCAAGAAAACTGGCTGCTGAAAAATTCAATTTGGATTATGCGGAAATGGACGAGCGCCATCACCTTACTTTCGATACCTATGAATTAGGAAAGCTTACGCTGGATCAATACCTCAACCGCGTAATATTCTACGAAAAAAAAGATTTCTCTAAAGATGATTTCAGGAACTTTATGTTTGAGCAATCTAAACCTTACGAGGAAACAATTGCATTCTTTAAAGAAATAAAACAAACCCATCGTGTAAAAGTGGTAGCTGTTAACAATGAAGGGCGTGAACTGAATGAATACCGGATCTCAAAATTTAATCTCCATGATTTATTTGATGGCTTTGTCTCCTCCTGCTATGTAAACTTCAGAAAGCCGGATGAAGATATTTTTAAAATGGCTTGTAATATTGCACAGGCAAAACCACACGAAGCCATTCACATTGACGACAGGCAGATGTTTGTAGAAATAGCCCGCAGCGTAGGTTTACACGGTTTTCATCATACTGATCTAAATTCTACAAAAGAAAAAATAGCAAAACTTAATTTCTGACCTTAAATAAAATAAAATGCAACAATATGACTTTGGAATGATCGGCTTAGGCACAATGGGGCGCAATCTTTTATTGAATATCAGCGATCATGGTTTTAGCGTAGCCGGTTTTGATAAAAGCACGGCACAGGTAGATGCTTTAAAAAAAGAAGGAGAAGGGAGACAAATATTCAGCACGGCAGTTTTAAAAGAATTTATCGATTCTTTAAAACAACCAAAAGTAATCATGTTATTAGTTCCTGCTGGTAAAATTGTTGATAGCGTTATTGCAGATGTAAAACCTTTTTTATCAAAAGATGATCTGCTAATTGACTTGGGCAATTCCCACTTTACGGATACGAATAGACGAAATGAAGAATTAGCAAAAGAAAATATTCACTTTATGGGGGCGGGTGTTTCCGGAGGAGAATCGGGTGCCCGTTTTGGACCTAGCATTATGCCGGGTGGTAATAAAGACGCTTATAACAGGATCGCAGAAATGCTGAAAGCTGTTGCCGCCAAAGTAAATGGAGAAGCTTGTGTAACCTATGTTGGCAGCGGCTCTGCAGGGCATTATGTAAAAATGGTACACAACGGTATTGAATATGGCATCATGCAATTAATAGCAGAGGCATATCATTTATTAAAAGATGTATTGCAATTAAATAATGACGAGCTGCATACTGTTTTTGCCAATTGGAATAAAGGTATTTTACAATCTTTTTTAATAGAAATCACGGCTGATATTTTTTTACAGCAAGATGATCTTACAAAGAACAGGTTAGTAGATATGATCCTGGACGCAGCCCAACAAAAAGGTACCGGAGCCTGGACATCGGAAGATGCGATGAACTTACAGGTTCCTATTCCGGCAATTGATACGGCTGTCAGCATGCGAGATCTATCTGCTTATAAAAAAGAAAGAATATTGGCGCAACAAATACTCACAGGTCCTGCTGTTGAAAAAGCAGATAAAAAAGAATTCATTGATGTATTGGAGCAAGCGCTTTATTTTTCTATGATCACCACTTATGCACAGGGATTGTCATTATTATATACCGCTTCTGAAAAATATCAATATGGTTTAAACCTGCAGGAAGTTGCTGCCATCTGGCGTGGCGGCTGTATTATCCGCTCCGGGTTATTAGAAGATTTTAGAGCTGCTTTTACAAAAGACCCTGCATTAACAAACATCTTGTTAGATAAAGGCATTGCGGAAAAATTAATTCAATCTCAAAACGGATTGCGTACAACACTTGTTAAAGGAATCAGTTCGGGTATACCCCTCCCTGTTATGTCAGCTTCATTGGCGTATTATGATTCTTATCGCAATAGCCAGCTGCCATCTAATTTATTGCAGGCACAACGGGATTATTTTGGTGCACATACTTATCAACGCATTGATAGGGAAGGAATATTTCATACACATTGGAATCAAAAAACAAATTAAGCATGAACGGCATAACAAAAGTACAACCAACCATCATCGTTATATTAGGAGGCGGAGGCGATCTCACCTGGCGTAAATTAATTCCCGGCATTTATAATTTGTATTTAGACAAATGGCTGCCGGAAAAATTTGCCATTATCGGCGTTAGCAAGTCGGAATTGGAAGACAGCGCTTTTATATCACATTTAAAAGAAGGCGTAGATAAATTCTCCCGCAGAGGAAAAGCAGATGAAGCCGTCTGGGCAAATTTTGCAAAACAAATTTCATACAGTGCAGGCAGCTTTGATGATGATGCCACCTATACCAAATTAGAAAACAAAGTTGAGCAAATAGAAAAGCAATGGAATACAACTGCCAATCGAATTTTTTATATGGCAGTACCTCCGCAATATTTTGAACAGATCGCAACAAAGATCGGCACCTGTAAATTAGCTTCCGATAAAGAGCATAGCCGTATTGTGATTGAGAAACCTTTTGGAAGAGATTTTGAAAGCGCTAAAAAGTTAAACGATCTGTTGCATAATACGTATGATGAAACGCAGATCTACCGTTTGGATCACTATCTAGGAAAAGAAACTGTTCAAAATATTTTAGCCTTCCGTTTTGCCAATGCATTGTTTGAACCGATATGGAATCGTAATTACATCGATCATGTTCAAATCACCGTATCGGAACAATTAGGCGTTGGTACCAGGGGTAATTATTATGAAACAGCAGGAGCATTGCGAGACATGATACAAAATCATATTCTGCAACTGCTTTGCTTAATTGCAATGGAACCGCCAGTTTCTTTTAATGCAGATGAAGTCCGTAATAAAAAAGTAGATGTGCTGAATGCAATGCGAACCATAAAACCCGAGGACGTACACCAATATGCAGTACGTGGGCAATATGGCGCCGGTTGGATTGAAGGTGAAAAAGTACCCGGCTATAGAAACGAAGCAGATGTAAAAAAAGATTCTAACGTGGAAACCTTTGCAGGCGTAAAATTTTTTGTAGATAACTGGCGTTGGCAAGGTGTTCCTTTTTATGTGCGCAGCGGTAAACGTATGAGTGAAACAACTTCTGTTATCAGCTTGCAGTTTCGTCCTGTGCCGCATCAATCTTTTCCAACCAATGCTACCGTTAACTGGCAGCCCAATAGAATGGTATTGAACATTCAACCGCGGATGGGAATTAAATTAAGCTTCCAGGCAAAGCGCCCGGGATTGGAAATGTTGTTCAACCCGGTTGAAATGAAGTTTGATTATGACCAATCCTATACTTCCAACTCTACCGAAACACCGGAAGCGTACGAGACATTATTGCTGGATATTATGGAAGGCGAATCTACTCTTTTTATGCGTGCCGACCAGATAGAAGCAGCGTGGAAGGTAGTAATGCCGATCATAGAACAATGGGAAAATAATCCATCCGTTAATTTCCCCAATTATGCGGCAGGCATGCAAGGACCGGAAGATGCTGAAGCATTGATTGCAAAAGACGGACACAACTGGTTTGTAACGCCGCCCGACGGAAAATAGCAGGCAACACCTTATTCTTTATTGACGTTATAATAATGTGGCATATTATTTTTATAAAGACAAGTAATCATGAATTCAACATATAGTCTGCAAATTTTTGATGCCGATGATTTTTTTACCGCTACCGCAAACTTCATCGTGGATATTGCCGGAAAAGCAATTGCAAAAAACGGAAGATTCACTATTGCGCTTTCGGGCGGTAATACTCCGGAAAAATTATTCTCATTATTAGCAGAAAAATCGTTTGCCGATAAAATTGACTGGAATAAAACATTCGTGTTTTGGGGTGATGAACGCTGTGTGCCGGGTGATGACAAATTAAATAATGCAAGAATGGCAAAAACATTATTGCTGGATAAAATAAATATTCCTGCAGCCAATGTTTTTGCCATTGATACTACCCTTTCGCCAAAGGATGCAGCTATTGATTATGAAAAAAAGATAAAACGATTGTTTGGAAAAGGATTTCCTTCCTTTGATCTGATCTTATTGGGATTAGGCACTAACGGGCATACTGCTTCTCTTTTCCCGGATACAGACATTTTATATGAAAAAGAACACCTGGTAAAAGAAGTTTATGTTGAGGAACAGAAAATGTTCCGGGTAACAATGACTGCACCATTAATCAATGCGGCACAAAATATCATGTTTTTAGTGACGGGCAGATCAAAAGAGCAAATATTGCACACGGTTTTAACCTCAAGGTACCAGCCTGATAAATATCCTGCCCAATTAATCAAACCTGCAACCGGAAAATTGTTCTGGTTTGCCGATAAAGATGCGGCAACCTTATAAAGGGAACTGGCATAACAGTTGATTGAAAATATATGCTGACAGGCTGCGGGATGGAAGCGTAAAGCCCGCTGAAGATTTGTGCGTTGGCTTTGCGGCGGACTTGAAGCGCACAGCCCGAACTACTGCCGGATAATGTTGTTCTACCGACAGCCCAACACCTTCATTACTATACTATTACGCTTTGATAACCGTTTTTTTACAAAATTTATTTTGGAATGGTTTTTAATTTTGTTTAAATTTACATAACAAATCGTTAAACAAAATGTCAACTATAGAATTCAACCAACTTTTACTGAGCAATAGCGAGTTTTTAAAACCCTTTGCCAATACATTTACTGCCGATAAGGAAGATGCTAAAGATCTGTTGCAGGAAACCATGTTCAGAGCATTGGCGAATAAGGACAAATACAATTCCGGCACTAATGTTAAAGCATGGCTTTATACGATCATGCGTAATATTTTTATTAATAATTACCGCAGAAAATCGAAACGTGCCACTATTTTAGACAGCACTCCTAATGAATTTTTGCTGAACTATAACCAGGTTACAACGGCAAATGCAGCAGAAGGAAATTTAAAGCTGAAAGACATACAGTCGGCTATTCATAAACTGCCGGAAATATTCCGCAACCCTTTTATGCTATATTTTGAAGGTTATAAATACCACGAAATTGCGGACATGCTGAATGAGCCCTTGGGTACCATTAAAAGCAGGATCCACTTTGCAAGAAAATTATTGAAAGAACAATTGACTAGGTTTTAATAAAAAAAGAGGAGTAAATTTTACTCCTCTTTTTTTATAATTTAATATCCCGCTCATTATCCCAATTGGCTTTAATAGTGAGTTTTTTGTCTAAAGTGATTACTCTTTCGGGTTGTAATTTTTTTGAATAGTCCCCCGGATCCCATTTGCCATTATCATTTCTGTCAAATAATATTCTTAATTCGTAATCGCCGGGTTCAAAAAGCTTGTCACTCCATTGTGCCCCGGTAATAGGAATTGATTTGATGAGGTTATCATCCTTTAGTAACAATAATACCGGATGTTTAGATGCATCTATGTTGCTGAAACGAAATAATAATGTTCCGTAATCCGTTGCTGATTTTGTTTTAAAAGAAATTGTATCTGTTTTAGGCAATTCGTTGTCGGAAGAATCCGTAGCAGCATCTTTTGCTATTATTAATTTATAGTCGTAATCTTCTTTCCATTTATTTGTATTTGCAATGGTGAGAATTTTTCTTGTACTGTCTAATACTTGTTCTGTTTTAATAGGCTCATAAAGGGTATCAGTTAAAATGATCTTTTCGGGATCGTATTTTTTTAAGGTGCGGTTAAACGTGATCTTTATTGAATCAAGTAATCCCTGCTTACCGGTTATTGGATTTGCAAAGCGGAATTTTTTATCGGGCTTGCCTTGTGTTGCAGCAGTAGCAGGCTTTTTCTTGTCTTCTTTCTTCTCTGCATACGCATATAATGTATCACTTACAGGTGATAATGATGGAAATACATTGTGATCGATAAATGCAAAAGCCTCGTACTCGGAGTTATAGGTTTTGCTGCCATCTTCATCTTTCAAAATATATAGAGCAAAAGTATCTGCGGGCAGGTTGTAAAATGTAAAGCTGCCATCGCTCGCTATGCGTGTTAAATAATCAGGCTTTCTTTTTTTAACAGACGAATCGTTTGCATTGCGATACAATAACGCTAACATGGTACTATCTGTTTTGCCCGTTTCTGCAAGGACCGCTCTGCCTTTTAACATTAATGAGTCCAACACCGGGCCGGTAGCAAAAACATAACTAAAATTTTTCAATGGATTGTTTTCATTTATATCTTTAATAGCATCACCCAAATTGATGGTATAAGTTGTATTGGGTTTTAGCGTATCCTTTATTTTTATTGTAACCGTGTTCAGCTTAAAACTTAGTACAGGAGCTGTTTTTGGATAAGGTGATACTAACAAGCTGTTTTGAACATTATCCAGGTTTATATACTCGTTGAATGTAAGCGTGATCTTATTGCCTGAAAAATTAGTGCTTTTGTTTTGGGGGACTGCTTTTAATAAAACAGGAGGTATGCTATCTTTTGGTCCGCCGGTTGGTGAGCCGATCTGGGCACAGCCGGGACTTATCATTGTATAAACGGACGTAATAGCAGCAAGAAAAACAAAGTAAAAAATTGCTTTAAGCGATTTCATTCAATTGAGTTGAGTTGCAAACTTACACTGTTTGAAAACAAACATCAGAGTAGTGATACAAAAAGTTTAATTAAAACTCTCCAGCCTCTTCCTCTGTCAGTTCATGCAATTTTACTGCGAGTTGATTTTCCTTTACAAAATTGCACCAATGACAATCTTCTTTTCCGCATCCGGTATAAAAATCTCTTTCCTGGATTTTCTGCCATACTTCTGCGATCTGCTGCGTTACCGTAGTAATATCATTTGGATTAATTACAATCTTTGCCTTTTGATATTCTTTCTTTTTGTCCGGTTCTATAAAATCAAATTCTGTACTTACTACTTTCCAGTCTTTTTGTTCATAATTATCTACAAGGATCTTATAGAAGACTGCCTGCCGCCAATAATCGCCACCATTGGGTTCTTTATCATTCGGCGCTTGTAGCTTGGGTTTTGCTTTATCAATATCGCCGGTTTTATAATCCACTACATTTACTTCTTTTCCATTGAATTCTAGTTTATCCAATTTACCTTTTATAGGAACGCCGTTTGTTACATTCCTGATATTACGTTCTACCGTTACAATTTTGTTCCAGGTGTTTACATATTTATCGTAATAATTACTCAGCACTTCATCACCATATTCCATTCTTCTGTCAAAAGCTTCCTTGGTAAAGTTTTCTCTGTGCCGATGCATATACCATTGAAAGTCCATTATTAATTCTTCCTTTGGAGGGAAGGTATCTTTTTTCCCTTCCTGCATTTTTCGGAAAAGCTTTTCCAGCGCATGATGCACGGCGCTTCCAAATTCTGTTGCTTCTGATTTGCCGGAAGGAATGCGGATTAGATTTTTATAATAAAACTCTAAAGGGCATTTTAAATAATTATTCAACGCCGTAACATTCATTACAAACTTTTCCAGTAAGCTGTCGATAAAATCTTCTTCAGCCTTATCAATTTCCGGCGCTTGTGCTGTAAAATTCAGCAATTCAAAAGTTGCCAATTCTTCAGTTGTCAAGTTAATTGTTTCTATGGGTAAAGCATGCTCTTCCAAAATCTCTGCTATAAACATAGAGGGTTCTATTTCTCTTCCATCATTTCTAAATTTTGAATAAGAAATGAATAGATGTTTTTCAGCCCTTGTAAGCGCCACATAAAACAAGCGTCTCAATTCTTCTTCTTCCAAATTTTTTGTTGGTTGTAAAGAGAAAATAGTATCTGGGAACTTATAGCCGCCACCGGGTTTTCTTTTCTTTTCCCAGCTTGATGAATTACATCCGGCAAAGAAAACATATTCAAACTCCAATCCTTTGGAACCGTGTGCTGTCAATAGGTTCACGCCTTTATCGCTTCCGGAGATTCTTATCATTGGTAATGGCAAACCTTCTTTTTCCATTAGATCAATGATATTGATCAGTCCTTCTAAATTCAACGTTGGATTGCGGCTTGTTTCTTCTTTAATAAAATCAAATAATGCAGTAAGCAATTGCAGCAATGCTATTTTTTTATCACTCTGCATTATGTAAGAAAGTATGTTTGCCTTGGTAACCACATTTTCAAAAAGCTGCTGTAATGTAACATTGGGAACATCTGCAATTAAACCTTCTAAAACAATACTTATGTTTTTTAAATTTTCATTTAGTCCAACATCAAACAAGGTTTTAGCAGGTGTGTTTGCTTTTTCGTTTAATAATTTCCGGATAGATGTTAGTTCGCCGTTATATTTTTTTGAGTTGACCTCAACTGTCAATTTTGCAATTTCTATCGGAGGGATTTTATAAAAATCGTAATGCAGAATCTCAAACAACATCTCATCTCCGCCGTAAGGAATATCATGTTCTGCATTTAAGTAACGCAGCAATTGAAGAATTTTATTGATAAAAGGATCTTCTAAAATATTGATGCTTCGCTTACTGTAAACTGCAATATTTTTTAATTGTAGATAACGGGTAAGCTCTAATCCATACTTATTTTCTTTGTAGATAACAGCTATTTTACCAGCTGAAACTCCTTGCTGAATCAGTGTCTCAATCTCATTGGTAATGCCGGCCATTTCTTCTTTTACAGACTTATACTCCCTTATTTGCGGTTGATTGGTTAAGTGATTTATTTTTTTGTTAGATGATAACAGCTCTTTGCTCAACCCTTCTATTTGCTTAACTAATCTTTCTTCGTTTTTGTTGATGAGTGTTTTGGAAATATCCAGTATTGGTTGTGTAGAACGATAGTTACTACTCAACACTACCGTTAATAGATCTTTGGAATAATTATTCGCAAATTCCAGCATGTTCTCCACGTTCGCTCCCTGAAAGCGATAGATACTTTGATCATCATCACCTACAACAAACACATTCGGTTTTTCCCAATAGCTAATGAGCAATTGCACCAATTTATTTTGCGTGCCGCTTGTATCCTGGTATTCATCTACCAAAATGTATTGAAATTTTTCCTGGTAATTGGCTAACAGGTTTTTGTTTTCTTCAAAAGCTTTTATCACCCAATTGATCATGTCATCAAAATCATAACGACTATGTTGGCGCAATAACTTTTGGTAGTTCTCAAATTCATTTACGGCTGAACGCAGTTTTTCCATTCGCTCTTTCTCTTCTTCTATCTTATCAGTACGCACATCGCCTTTTTTAAATTCTTTGGTTGCACGTTTGGCAATGTATTCATCACGCAAAGGCAGGTCATTTATGTATTCATCGATCTTTGAATTAATAAATTGCGGAAGCCAACCTTCTCGTTTCATCGATGAAAACAATTGCTGTAAATTGTTTATCTCAAAATAAACATCGCCTCTGTATCTTTTCAGCAAATGGTTTTTGGGGAAAGCATCTATCAATTTTTTAAACAACTCTATTCGTTCTAATTCGGAAACAGGATCTAAAGAAGTTTTTTCAAACAGCGATAAATTTTCCTGAATTACATCATTACAAAAAGCATGAAAAGTATAGATGTTCACTTTGTAGGCGTCGGCCCCAATGAATTGCACCAGGCGCTTTCGCATAGCAATAGTGCCTGCATCTGTATATGTAAGACAGAGAATATTTTCCGGCAAGGCGTCTGTCTCTAATAAAATCTTGCCAATACGTGCTGCTAAAATTTGAGTTTTACCTGTACCCGGCCCGGCAATAACCATAACAGGACCTTCAATAGTATCCACAGCTTTTCGTTGCTGAAGATTCAGTTTATCATATTCTTCTGAAAATTTTTGTTGCAAGACTTCTCTATAAGATGGCATATCCAAAGTTATATTCTTTAGCCTGTAAAATGCTTAGGTTCCCTAAATCAACAAGAATTCTTTAGCTTAATTTTTTGATTTTTATCTCAAAAGTCAAATGGTTTTTTAATGCTTTTGTACTATTTTGCGAGACTTTCATATGATCAAAGTTGAAACATTGAAACATACTCAAAAAATACCAATTAGCCTGAACACAGCATGGAGCTTTTTCAGCAAGCCTGAAAATTTAAAGCAAATAATGCCTAAAGATGTTAAGTTCAATTTAATATCTCCTGTACAGGGCACTCCCCTCCATGCAGGACAAATAATAGAGTATAAGGTAAAAACAAAATTGGGTTTTCATATTCCATGGGTGAGTGAAATAACTGAGGTAGAGGATAAGCAATATTTTATTGATGAACAAAAAATGGGGATTTTTGGGTTATGGCAACATCAGCATTTTTTTGTTGAAATTCCCGGCGGTGTAGAGATGACAGATATTATTACCTATAAACTTCGATTTGGCATAGTAGGACAGATGGCTCATAAGCTCTTCATGAAAAAAAGAATAGAACAAATTTTTTATCATCGTTCAAAACATATAGAAAGCATGTTTGGAAGATTTGAGTAAGAAATAAATTGCAAGCTTCTGACATAAATAGAAATAGGCTATTTTTACTGCATGCAAATCATTGAAGAAATTAAAAAGCTTTTTCAATCGTATAGTTCCGCTGCTATTGTTGATATTTATAAAATTCCTCAATCAGGTAGCGATCGTGAATATTTCAGGATAAAGACCTCAGTCAGCAATTATATTGCTACCTATAGTAACAATATAAAAGAGAACGAAACTTTTTTATATTTCAGCAAACATTTTACAAATGCAGGTGCTCCGGTACCGGAGATATATGCAATCAGCAACGAAAAGACAATCTATATTCAACAGGATTTTGGAGATGTTTCTTTATTAAACGTGTTGGAAGACAAAGGGCAGTCGCCCGAAGTATATGCATTGTTTGAAAAGAGTTTAAAGGCGCTTTCTCTTTTACAGATCAACGGTGACAAAAATTTAGATTACAGTAAATGTATTACCAGCAAGGAATTTGGCAAACAAGCAATCATCAGCGACCTGCTTTATTTTAAATATTACTTTTTAGATACACTGAAAATTCCTTACGATAAGGAAAAACTAATAGATGATTTTGATGCTTTAGCTACTTATCTTTCATATGCTGATCATAAATATTTCATGTTTCGAGATTTTCAAAGCAGGAACATTATGGTGCAAAATGATGAAGCTTATTTTATCGATTTCCAGGGAGGAATGAAAGGTGCCCTTCAATATGATGTTGCTTCTTTGTTATGGCAGGCAAAGGCAGAATTAAGCGATGAATGGAAAAACAAGCTGTTACAGTATTACATGAATTGTGTGGAAGAAGTGTTGCAAACAAAAATTGATAAGACAAGATTTGAAAGTCAGTATAACGGCTATGTGCTAATACGCTTGTTACAGGTATTAGGTGCTTATGGCTTTCGTGGCTTGTTTGAACGTAAAGCACATTTTTTGATCAGCATTCCTTTAGCATTGCGAAATTTAAAATGGTTCATCAACAATAAACATGTAGGCATTGCATTGCCTGAGTTTGAAAGACTATTGGGATTGATTGTGGAAGAAAAACTGATCAACCATTTCGAAACCATTAAAGCAACGGATGAAACTCCTTTGATCGTTCATATCAACAGCTTCTCTTACAAAAATGGTATTCCCGTTGATACTTCACAAAATGGGGGTGGTTTTGTGTTTGATTGCAGGGGCATTTTAAATCCGGGAAGAATTGAAGCTTATAAAAAGCAATCAGGCTTAGATAAGGAAGTAAAAGATTATTTAGAGCAAGAAACAGATATGCCTGCTTTTCTAAACAGCATTTATGACCTGGTAGATATTTCTGTTACAGATTATATCAAGCGAAATTTCAATAGCCTGCAAATAAATTTTGGCTGTACCGGTGGGCAACACAGAAGTGTATATGCATCGGAAGCATTAGCAAGACATCTAAAAAACAAGTTCAAAGTAAAGGTCATTCTCAATCACATGAATCAAATAAATTGGAAGAGATGAAAGCAATGATTTTTTCTGCCGGGCTTGGCACTCGCTTTAAACCCTGGACAGACAAACATCCTAAAGCATTGGCAATTGTAAACGGCAAATCTCTTTTACAAAGAAATATTGAATACCTACAGCAATATGGCATTACGGAGATAGTAGTAAATGTGCATCATTTTGCCGACCAGATCATTCACTCAATAAAAGAAAATAAAGGTTGGGGAAGCAATATTATTATTAGTGATGAAACAAGCGAAGTATTGGAAACCGGTGGCGGCTTATTAAAAGCAAGAGATTTATTAAAAGGCAATGCTCCTTTTATAACATTGAATGTAGATATTCTTACAGATCTTGATTTAAATAAATTATTGGCGTTTCATCAACAACATCAACCATTAATTTCATTTGGAATAACCGATAGAGTAACGTCGCGTAATTTTTTATTTGATGAAAACAATCGTTTGTGTGGATGGTGCAATACTAAAACCGGCGAAGAAAAGATCGCCATTAATAAACCCAACCTTCAACAAAAAGCATATAGCTGCGTGGTTGTTTTTCAACCTGAAATATTTTCCTTGATCCGTCAGCGTGGTAAATTTTCTCTAACACAAACATATCTTGACCTGGCAGCAGAGCATCTTATTCTCGGCTATGATCATTCCGGTGACAAGTTGGTAGATGTTGGCAAGCCGGAAAGCGTAGCTAAAGCAGAAGATTTATTTATTTAATGCGTTACCGTTATTTTTTGTGTAACAGCATTTTCATTATCCCATAGTCGTAACAAATAATTACCATCAGGCAAAAGCGTAGTATTGATCTGCGTGGTTGATGTTGTTATTATTTTCTCAAAAAGTTTTCTTCCAACGGCATCGAATAATTCTGCTTTGCAATTTCCTTTTAATAAGCTGCTTATTATAATGTAATTATTGGCAGGGTTAGGATAAATGATATACTTATTTTTGGCAACATTATTTAATAAAATAACACTGCTGTAAATTATCGTTCCGCTTGCGTCCATCTCTTTAACACGATAATAAATATTACCCGAAGGAATATCGCTGTGTGTAAATTGATACGCACTTTGGTTATTATCCGTAATGGCTACTGGCGCTAAAGCAGTCCAGTTTCTTGAATCAATACTGTACTCTACCCAGAATTGTTTTGCGTTAATAACCGGCGTTGCAATATTCCATTTAATGACCGCATCATTATTAATAAGCGTACCAGTAGTATTTAAAAATGTAACCGGTAATGGGCCACCCAACGCTGATATTGAGAAAGGCGTTGGCACATTCTCTCCCGGGTCGCCTGCATAGCTATTGGCATTAGGATCTATCACATCCTGCGCACCGTTGTTAGAAGAGTCTGAAATATTTATTGTACTTAATGCATTGCCAACTGTTGCAGAAGCAATGGCAGAATTATTATAAATATGGTTAGTATCCAGGATCAAATTAGATACCCGGCATTTCAGCAACACCACAAAAAAATAATCTTTATTATCCGATGTAAGATTCGGAAGGCTTTGCCCCGTATTCAACAAATTAACATTCGTAGTCCCATTATAATTATCATTTAAGGTTAAGCCCGCAAAATTTCCATTGGGAGCAAAGCTTACATGCACATTAGAAACATTCGCAGTGCCAAAAGCTGCACCCAGATCATCCACCGCATTTATATTATTTAAAATAACATTCCCCATATTACGTACATAAATTTCGTAAGTAAGATCAGCGGCGTTTGTACCAATACGTTGTCCATTTAATAAACGCTTGGTTGCACCAATAGCGGGAGATATGCTCGTATTATCAATAGGGGCCTGCCCGTTTTGAAAAGGCAAAGGATCGCTTAAGGTATTAGAGAAAATATCATATTCATAATAATAACAGGTAAAAGCATTATCCGTTCCCGTTATCTCCAGTTTGCCATTTAAATAAGAAATACCAAACGTATTTTGCGGAAGAGTTAATAAATAATTAGCAGTTGCATTGCCTGTTCCATTGTAATTTAAAATTTCGTACAGCTGCGAAGGAAAAGAACCAAATGTTGCAAACATTCTTCCGTTAGGTAAAATGGTAATATCGCCACTGCCCATATCCGTTGGAAAATTTCCCGGAGGAAATTGAATGGTTCGGGTAGAGAAAACGTTTCCGGTGGTCACATCAAACTGGTCTATAAAAGCAGTTCCGGTGGTTGGGTCATAATTACGAAACGACCATAAATTACCACTGTTATCAAATTCAAAATTATTGGGTAAATAAGAATAGGTATACGTTGGGTCTAAAGGAATTGTTGGCGGACAGGTTATGTCTCCCGGTAATCCCATATCCAACATCCATACTTTAGAAATACCGGATCGTATATCGCACAAATAGATCTTATTATCTTTTGGATTGTATGCAATGAAGACATTGAAGTAATCCGGCATCTGCTGACTAAGGCTGCAGGAAGTAATCACAGAAGCGTTTGGGGTAAGTGGCTGCGTGATCAGCGAAAAAGCAGGCGTAGTCGTCAATCCACAGGAATTACTTCCAAAGTTTACCAATATGGAGTTTTGTGCAGTAACGATAGACCCTGTTAATACAAAAACAACCGCAAAAAAAATTTTAGTAAAAGATATATGCATCCATCCAGGTTTTAATAAATAAAATCTGCCTTTACATAAGATGCTGGTAAACTTACCCGGGAGTTTTGGTTTTTAAAGGTATGTGAGTAGGGAAGCAATGGGTTATAAATCAATTGCAATATAGATAAAAAAGAACTGGCCTGCAATAGCCATTGCTGTTTGAGTGATGTTAACTATTAATTATCTTATTTGAAAACCGGGCTACTTTGCAGTATATAAAGCGTTTTTATCTACTACCTGAACTTTATCTTTCGGTTTCAATGTTTTGCTTATTACATCATAAGGACCCGTTATTACGGTTTCATCTCCTTTCAATCCTTCGGTAATTTCTATATAATTAATATCCTGGATATCGGTTTTTACTTTTACTTTTTTAACCGTATTGTCTTCTTTATTTAACACAAACACAACCAATTCCATATCATCGGTGGATGAAGTAGCTACTACATTATCCGTTGTTTTTTTACCAACAACCGATGAATCGTTTTTTTCTCTTGGTGTTACGGCATTGATAGGAACACTTAATACATTCGTATGCGTTTTGGTTTGTATATCGGCGCTGGCATTCATTCCCGGTCTAAAAGGGAAAGCTCCTTTGCCAAGAAGATCCGTATAGCTTTCCGGCAACAAGCGTATGTACACTTTATAATTGGTTACATCCGTACTTGAATTGGTGGATGAACTTTCAGTTGCAGCACCATTATTACTGCTTGAAATTTGCGTTACTATTCCTTTGAATTTTCTGCTGTTGTAGGCATCTACTTCTACCAGAGCGCTGTCTCCTAAATGAACTTTTGGAATATCACTTTCCCCAACATCCACTCTTACTTCTATCTTACTCATATCAGCAATACGCAACATTTCGGTGCCTGCCATTAGATTATTACCTACTACCTTCTCTCCCTTTTTTACATTTAACAAGCTCACTACGCCATCCATTGGTGCTGTAATGGTTGTACGACTTAGATCTTTATTTGCCTTATCCAGGTTAGCCTGCGCACTCTGCACATTTGCCTGTCCGCTGCGAATACCCTGTAATGCCGCCTTATAGTTAGCAATAGCGCTTTTTAAGTTTGCATCCGCTACATTAAACTCATTGGTGCTGATCACTTTTTCATCGTACAATTTCTTTTGCATATCATAGGTGCGCTGTGCCTGCTCCTGTTGCGCTTTCAATGCGTCTATGGCTGCCTGTGAGTTTGCCACCTGTGCCTGGCTTTGCAACACACCACTTGCCGCCTGGTTACGTTGAATAGAATAAACATCCGCATAAATACGTGCCAGCACCTGTCCTTTCTTTACCGTATCACCTTCCTGTACATTTAGTTCTGTTACTTCTCCGCTATTATCCGAGCTTACTTTTACTTCTATTTCAGGATAAATTTTTCCGCTTGCATTTACGATCTCAGTTATACTTCTCCGCTGCACTTTTTCTGCAGTTACTTTAATGCCTTCATCTTTTCCAAAAGCACCCACTACTTTCAACACGATCAATAGAACAACCAGTCCTATCGTTCCCCATAAAAGCCATTTAACTGTTTTACTCATAATATAACTATTTTGTACTTAGCTTTTGTGCTACTATTAAACATCATTGTGTCACTCACTGCATCGGCATACCATTAAGCATCTTGTATTTACGATATATGATCGCTTTAGCTCCTAGCCAATAACTATAATTTTAATCCCTGCCCTTTATAAAATTCCAGCACTTTCATTTTAAAAACATAATCAAACTGATTTTGTACGTTTTGCAATTTGGCGCTTAATAAATTGTTTTGATTCGTGATCAACTCAATTGTGCTTAACATACCTACATCATACCGTTTCTGTGCAAAGTCATAGCTGCGTTGTGCAGCATCTACCGCTTTTTGACTGGAGCTGAATTTCTGAAGCGCTACCAATGCGGCATTATAAGCCTGGTAAATATCCTGTTTCAGCTTTTGATTATCGGCATCTTTTTGCAGTTGCTGGTTTTGTACATTTAACTTGGCTATTTGCCAATTGGTTTTATAGCTGCCGCCATTGAAGATGGGAACATTCAAGCTTATTCCAACCGCTTCTCCCCGGTTTGTGTTAAGCTGTTTAAAAAAAGCTGTTTTACCATAATTGTAATTAGTTATAGGGGCTAATGGTGTTACAGAATAACTTGTGTTGCCCACAGTAACACTCCCAATTTCATTCACCAGGTAAGAGCTTGTTATTTCTGTACCCCGACTGCTATAACCTGTACCAATGCTTCCAAAAGCTGAGAATATTGGATACATAGCAGCTTTAGAAACATCCGCACTTTTTTGTAATGATCTTAATTTAAAATCATTTACTCTTTGTTGAGGAAGGTTCGTCAGGGCTAAAGCATATACAGCATCTGGCTGAAGATCAGCAATCTTTTCAACCGGAATTAATTCAACAGGCGGCTCATCTACTTCAAAAGGTGCAGCTGCATCAATATTCATATTGGCTTTTAACAGCAGAATATTCAGATCTACATTTCCTTTGGCTGTTATATAATTTGCACTGTCTGTTTCCACCTGCGACTCCAGTTCTGTTGCATTTAATTCAGGCAATGATCCAGCATCCACTAATTTTCTTGTATTATCCAATTGTGCCTTTGATTGTTTTAGCTGAATTTCCGCAATATTCTGTTGTTGCTTCGATAAAAGAACCTGCAGGTACGCATTTGCTACTGTTAAAGAAATATCATCTTTTAATTTATCTGTACCGGCCTTGGCAGCTTCTGCCTGCCAATGATTGGCTGCTATAGTATTTTGTTTGCTGAACCAATTAAAAATCTGAGCACTGCTTTGTAATTGCAATTGAGCGCCAACATAATTTTGAGTAATTAATCCAAATGATGTAGGATCCTGGTGCAATCCACTATTAAAGCTTGTATTGCCGCTAAAGCCTAAAGTTGGATATTGACTAAGCTTACTTTGATTATACTGTAATGCAGTGATCTTAGCTTGCACATCCGATTGCTTAATAGAAATATTATTGGCTAACGCATAATCTACACACTTGCGCAAATCCCATTTCTCCTGGGAATAGGAGGTAGAAAAAATTCCAGCGGCTAGAAAAAACAATAAGATTACCCGGTAAAGCATATAACAAAAATAATTCATCGTATTCTAATGAAATAATTCATTTTATAAGTGGCGCTATCGGCCGATATACCTGATAAGGGACAGATAGAATATCTCTAATTGGTACTATATTTGAAACATTACACAAACCAAATCCAACATTGTAAAGTACTTTTCGAACAATGAAAAAATATTTACTTCTTTTTTTATCATTAACATTTTGTTGGATTGCTAAGGCACAGCTTACTTTTAGCGGTATTGTTTTTGACAGTAGTAGTCATCCCATACAAGGTGTAAGTATCAGCATTCACAAAAAAATAATTACAATAAGCGATAGTGCAGGAAATTTTTCTTTTTCAGATAGTTTAAATTCTCTCCCCGTTTCTTTTACACACAGCGGCTTTGATATCACTACAAAAACAATTGTAAGCGATCAAAAAGATACCATCTTTTTAAACCAAAGCAATACTCTTTTAGCAGGAGTAACCGTAAATGCATATGAACAAAATACCAGGCTTATCAATATTCCCGTATCGGTAGCCGTTTTAAGCAAGGCAGACCTGGAAAGATATAATGATGCATCGCTGGTAGCACCGATAAATACTGTACCCGGCGTTAAAATGGATGAACGCAGCCCGGGTAGCTATCGCCTTTCAATAAGAGGAAATTTATTACGTTCCCCGTTTAGTGTACGCAATGTAAAAGTTTACTGGAATGGCATTCCATTTACAGATGCTAACGGCAATACATATCTTCAACAGCTGGGCTTTACCAATATTGGCAAAATCGAAATATTAAAAGGTTCCGGCGGCAGCATGTATGGCGCAGGCACAGACGGAGTGGTATTATTAACCAGCCAAACTGCTGCTAAAAATGAGAACAGCCTTTCTGTAAATTCTCTTGCCGGCAGTTATGGAACGTTTTCCTCGGGTGTTACTTATTTAAATGGTACAGATAAAAGTAATTCGGCACTAAGCTTTTCTCATTTACAAAGCGATGGCTATCGTACACAAACAGCCATGCGCCGTGATGTTGCCAATTACACAGGCAATTTTTCCGTTACAGAAAAACAATCTGTAAAATGCAATATTCTTTATAGCGATCTGTATTATCAAACCCCGGGTGGTTTAACTTTAGCGCAAATGCTTGCAGATCCAAAACAAGCAAGATCTGCAGGCGGCGGCTTTCCCGGTGCTGTTGCACAGCAGGCCGCTATCTTTGTTAAAACATTTTACGGCGGACTTTCCCATGCTTATAAATTCAACGAACACTGGGATAATACAACAAGCGTTTATACATCTTCTACACACTTCAGCAATCCTACTATTCGCAATTATGAACGAAGAACAGAGCAGGGTTATGGAGGAAGAACCATTACTCAATATCAGCAAGAGAATTTTAAATTAAACTTTGGCGGCGAGTATCAATACACCTTTACCAATACCAGGACCTTTGCTAATAATGCCGGCAATATAGATACTTTAATGACCGACCAGGAAATAGACGCTTCCATCTACAATATTTTTATACAGGCATCTGTAACCTTACCTAAAAATGTTATTATAAATGCAGGCCTGAGCTACAATAATTATCATTATAATTTTTTACAGGTAAATACGCTACCCGCCATTAATCAAGGTAGAAATTTTGATCCTGAATTAATTCCCAGGATATCTATACTTAAAAAAATAAACGCTGGTTTTAGTACATACCTTACCGTAAGCAAAGGCTTTTCTCCACCTTCTATTGCAGAAGTAGTAGCAAGTGATGGCATCTTTAATAAAACATTAAACGCAGAAGACGGAATGAATTATGAAATCGGTGCAAGAGGCGATATTATCAAAAACAAATTATCAGTGGATGCATCGTTTTATATTTCGGGCTTAAACAATACTATTGTTAGCCGTACAGACTCAGCCGGAGCTCAACACTTCGTAAACGAAGGAAAAACCGATCAGCATGGTATTGAGCTGGCTGTTATTTACTACCCCATAAAAGATGCGGCAGCTTTTTTAAAAACATTGAAGCTATGGAGCAATTATACTTTTATTTATGCAAGGTTTGATGAGTATAGTTTAGACGGTAAAGATTATTCGGGTAATAAACTACCCGGAACTGCACCAAACGTTTTTGTTTTGGGTGCCGATATTGAAACTACGCCGGGGTTATACGGAAACTTTACTTATTCTTATACCGATAAAATTGCTTTAGATGATGCCAATACATTTTTTGCAAAACAATACAATTTATTATCAGGAAGAGTTGGCTATAAAAAGAACCTCAGCAAACTGTTACAATCGGAAATTTATATTGCTTTTGATAATTCATTCAACACACCTTATAGCTTAGGGAATGATCTGAATGCAGCTGGCAATCGTTTCTTTAATCCAAGCGCACCGAAAAATTTTTATGGCGGATTAAAGCTGAAGTTTAATTTATAATGAGTATCTTTTAATTGTGGAAGAGGAATAGAGAATGATGAAAATTTCTTTAATCTTTAACTATGCTCAACTTCGGACATATTTCCTTCCAGGAAGTTCTAACGATCTCCTTTACATTATTTGCTGTAATTGATATGTTAGGTTCTATTCCTGTATTGATTGCCATGAAAGAAAAACTCGGCGGACCTATCCACGCTACACAGGCTACCGTTGTATCCGGCATATTGATGATCATCTTTTTATTTTTTGGTGAGCAGTTTTTAAATCTCCTGGGATTGGATATTAAATCATTTGCCGTAGCCGGGAGCATCGTGATTTTTATTTTAGGGTTGGAAATGATATTGGGAATAGAATTTTTTAAACCGGAAAAAGACCCGAGGGCCAGCGGAAGTGTGGTGCCTATTGCTTTTCCCATCATAGCGGGCTCAGGCACATTAACTACTATCATGAGTTTAAAAGCAGGTTATTACGATATTAATATTCTTATTGCTATTCTTATAAACTGCGTTGTTATCTATGTTGTGCTAAAATCATTAAAGTTGTTGGAAATAGTTTTAGGCCCCAACGGATTATTAGTTATCAGAAAGTTTTTCGGTGTAATTTTGCTCGCCATCGCTGTAAAAATATTTAGCGCTAATGTGCATGGATTGATCAAATAGGCCCCGTAGTACAATGGATAGTATAAGAGTTTCCGAAGCTCCAGATCCAGGTTCGATTCCTGGCGAGGCCACAACCGTCAAGATGCTTTCCCTTCATTCCCGGCAACACTTTCAATCCATTTTTTAGTTTCATCTATCGATTTCTTAATCTTTTTTCCCACCCTTCCTAAAAGTTCATTTTCTTTTCCCGGTTCATATTTCAAATCTTCATCACTAAGTTCGCTATCCGCTTCTTTAAGCTTTTCTTTTACTTCTTCCCAAGGTCTTTCCAGCTTTAAATTGTAAGTCATAGTTCAATATTTTAAGTTAACTATTAATACGGAGTTGATCGCGGGGGCGGATTACCCGGTGATGTGCTGGGTGCTGTGCTTGGCGTATTGGGCGTTACCGGCGCATTAGGATTTGTATTGTTGGGCATAGTATTAGCCCCGGGAGTTAAGCCGCCGGGCGGTTGAGTTCTGTTGTTGAGCGATGGTATAGTATCCGCAATTTTTAAAGTATCGCTATTCTTTACCTGTCCAAAACTTACAGTCGAAATCAGGATCATCACTACTGCAATTAATAAGAATCTCTTCATAAAATAGTTATTTAGATATCTTATAAATAAATATTTATGCCAGATAATTCAGTCGGTGTTTAAATGGTATTGAGAAGAAACTTCTACATAACAGAGAAAATATATACTCTTAATATCCCTTTAACCACCTTTTCAAAGGCTGATTTGTAGTAAATCTATTACAAGCTTGTAGTCATTTACAACAACACCTTCATATTAAATACTACTTTTTTTAAGTGTGTAACATATTTTCTTTGTTGTATAAAATTCAATGCCATGACAACAAACAAAATCAATCTTGTACTGCTTATCGATAATCAATCCACCGTAAGCAATCATCTTATCTCAATGATAGAAGCCGACAATGCTCAGGTTGTATTGCAGGCAAATGATTATATAGAAGCCATGCACATAATGGAAAATTATAAGCCCGATTTTATTTTGATAGATGTAAGCCTGAACGGGCAGTTAAAAAGCAATATTTTAAAAGAGATGTGCAATGAGCGGAAAGATGCAAAGGCTATTTTAATAACCAATCTTTCCAATAAAAAGTATATTGATTTTTGCGAAACGATGGGAGTAAACTACTTTTTAGATTATCCCGATTTTGGAGTAGTTCCGGGTATTGTGTATGATTCTCAACTCAATTAATATCAGCCATAGATCTTTTCTATCTCATCTTTGAATTTTTCAAGGATCACTTTACGCTTTAATTTAAGAGTAGGCGTTAATTCTCCGGTTTCGATTGTCCATTCAACAGGTAACAACACAAACTTTTTAATTTGTTCTACATGATTGAAAGCCTGGTTGTCCTCGTTTATCAGCTTACTAAATAATTCTAACACTTTAGGATCATGAACGATCTCGCTATCATTCAATGAAGACAATCCGTTTTGCTTTATCCATTCTTTTAAGTGCGTAAAAGATGGAACAATTAACGCAGCAGTAAACTTTCTTTCTGCGCCTATTACCATTGCCTGTTCTATCAATGGATTTTCTTTCAAACGGTTTTCAATAGGTTGCGGCGCTACATATTTACCACCGCTTGTTTTAAATAATTCTTTTTTTCGATCGGTTATTTTTAAAAATCCTTCGCTATCCAATTCACCAATATCACCGGTATGCAGCCAGTCGTTTATGATTGTTTCTGCAGTCAGATCAGGACGCTTGTAATAACCCATCATCACACTAGGTCCTTTTACACAGATCTCGCCATCTGCTTCCAGCTTAAGTTCTTGCCCATTAATGCAGGGTCCAACAGTTCCAAACTTTGCATCGTCTTTTCTATTTACACATATAACCGGGCTATTCTCCGTGGGGCCATATCCTTCATAAATAGGAATTTTTGCTGCGGTAAATAAACGTATCAACCGTACCTGGCAGGCAGCACCTCCGGTAACAATCAATTCCACTTTATTACCTAATGCTTCTCTCCATTTGCTAAATACCAATTTATTGGCAATGGCTAATTGAAGATCATACAATACGCCACCGCTTTTTCTATTGTTATATTTATCTGCCAATGCTATCGACCAATAAAATAATTTCTTTTTAATGCCTTTGAGCTCAGCTCCTTTTGCCATTATCTTTTCAAATACTTTTTCCAATAATCTTGGTACGGTACAAAATAGCGTAGGATTTACTTCTTTCAGATCATCTCCAATAGTATCCATACTCTGCGCATAATAAATGCTGATGCCACTTACAATATAGATGTAAGAAACCATGCGTTCGAAAATATGATTAAGCGGTAGAAAGCTTAATGCTTTTCCATTGGGAGAATCTGCAAAAGGAAAACTTTCTTTTGAATTAAATACATTGCTTACAACATTATAGTGGCTTAGCATTACTCCTTTAGGAGTGCCTGTTGTGCCTGATGTATAAATTATAGTAGCGCAATGCTGTGGAAGGATCGTTGCTTTAATGGCATCCAATTGCTGATCGTTTTGGTTAGCCAGTAACAGGTCTTTCCAATATAAAGCGCCTTGCAGCTTGTCAAAGCTATATATTGCTTTTAGCGAATTCACATTATGTTGAATGCTGTTTACTTTATGTAAAATATCTTCTCCGCTAATGAAAATATATTTTACGGCAGCATCATTAAAAATAAACTCCAGTTCGTTGGGATTGGTGGTTGGATAGACGGGGCAAAGTATAACACCAATTTGTTGGCAAGCCAGGTCTAAAAATATCCATTCAGGTCGGTTCTTGCTTATTAACGCGATCTTATCCTGCTGATCTACCTGCATGTTATTGCCACTTAACCCCAATTGCAATAGGCCTGCGCTTAACGCATCTACTATTGCCTTAACCTCCGAAGTGCTATATGGTTTCCATTCGCCTTCTTCTTTACTTACCAGCATATCATTTTTAGGAAATTTATCCAGCTGGTATTGCAGCAGATCGAATAATCTTTTGTGGTCAATCATAATGGCAAGTTTGTAGTGAATAGTGAATGGTCAATAGTGAAATCCTGCTATACCATTCTAATACCTTTATTCTTATCAAAAGCAATTTTTTACATGCTGTCTTCGATAAGCACCGATTATAAAAGCGTTTAAAATATTATGCTCTCTATTTATAGTACTGTCCTTTGGGTATTTTAAATATCCTGCCCCGTTGAAAATAATTAAACTCATTGTATTCGGCAGTGTGAGCGATCGTCCAGTTTTGATACGCCGAAAGGTTTTGTGCTGTACCAAATATCCATTGATTATATGCATCAAACATGCCGGTTTGTAACAACTGCTTTTGCAGATCAAACAACCGAAACGGGTATTTGGTTGCATCGTTTTGATACCAATCCAGTATAAATCGTGTACGTATCATCGTTAGCGTTTCAGGAGTAATGCCATTTGCTGCTAAATCGGATTGTTTATTTAATGCTTCTAAAAAAACAGCAGTAAACTTACTGTTGTCTTTTTTATTTAATAAAGAGCTTATGTTGGTAAATACCAGCTTGTAACTTTCCAACAAAATATTTTTTATTTCCGGTGTTTTACTGCTGGCAGGGTCCATGTTTAAAAAAATCTCGCCACACAAAATCGCCCATACATTATCGCCGGATAAATAATAATTGCGACAGGCATTGTAATAATTTTTTGAATACGATGGGTCTGCATTAATTCCGTTCTCCCATTGGGTAGTGGCGCCGGAATAATCCTGCCTGTTCCACAAGAGTTCGCCATAATCATTATAAAGTCCGCCACTGGAAGGGAATTTTTTTACTGCTTTTTTATATAGCTTTTCACATTCATCTGCTCTGCCTAAAGCCTGGTATACGCTTCCTGCAATCTGGTAACATTGATCGTCTGCATCTTCTCTTTCTAATGTAGGTGTAATAGTTTCCAGCGCTTTGTTATTATTGCTTTGAAATAAATAACTCAATGCAAGGTCTTTGGTTACTTCAAGATCATTAGGGCTAAGTGTATGCGCTTTGTTCAATATTAATGCAGCATTAGAGTAATCGCCCTGCGACATAAATTTTCTGGCATTTTCATGCAATTGACCCACGTTTTCCTGCGTAAAGCCTGCAGTGGTGATCATCACTACTAAAACAACGGAGATAAATTTTTTCATTGTATAGTAAAGATAAAAAAGTTTAATGGTTTACTTGTTTATTGACTTATTAGTAAAGATATCGTTAACATAAAAAATAAAGCCTCTATTAATAGAGGCTTTATTTTTAAAATCTATTTATAATTTCTAATTGATCAAATGTGTTAGCAGCCCGTCTCTCAACTTTGGTTCAAACCAGGTTGATTTGGGTGGCATAACGTTTCCACTATCTGCAATATCAAATAATTGCTGAATGGTTACCGGGTGTAAACTGAAGGCAATCGCCATTTCTCCGCTTTTTACTCTTTTTTCCAACTCACCTAAGCCACGTATACCTCCAACAAAATCGATGCGTTTATCTGTACGCTGATCTTTAATTCCCAGCAAAGGATCTAATATATTATTTTGCAAGATGGTTACATCCAATACACCAATAGGATCATTTGTATAAGTACCTTCTTTTGAAATTAGCTTATACCAATGATTACCAAGGTACATTCCAAACTCGTGTAGATTAGCGGGTGAAACTGATTTATTTACTTTTTCAACAGTAAATTTTTCAGATAATTTCTCTAATAATTCTTCGGCGCTTAATCCATTCAGATCTTTCACTACCCGATTATAATCAAGTATCGCCAGCTGATCAGAAGGAAAAAGAGTGGTTAAAAAAATATCGGCGCCATTATGTGCATTTTCACCTAAAGCCTTGCGCACTTTTGCAGCAGAAGCTGCACGGTGATGGCCATCTGCAATATAAGTAGCAGGAACTTTGGTTTTAAACAAAGTTGATATTTGCTTGATCACCTTATCATCATTCACGATCCAGATGCTGTGTTGAATTTCATCATCAGCTATAAAATCGTATACAGGCGCTTTTTCAGTCTTCCATTTATTAATAACCTCATCTACTTCAGCAACATTTTTATATGCTAAAAAAACATTGCCGGTTTGTGCGCCGGTAGTAATAATATGATTGATCCTGTCCTGTTCTTTTTCAGGCCGGGTGAACTCATGTTTTTTAATGAGGTCTTTTTCGTAATCATTTACACTGCTACCACATACTAATCCTGTTTGGCTTCTGCCATTCATTATTAATTGATAGATGTAATAGCAATCTTTATTTTCCCTGAATAAAATATCGCGGTTGATAAAGGCAGTAAGATTTTCTTTTGCTTTTTCATACACAGGTAAAGAGTGCATATCGGTATCTTCGGGAAGGTCGATCTCACTTTTAGTGATATGCAAAAAGCTTTGCGGATTACCCTGAGCCTCAATTTTAGCTTCCTTACTATTCAAAACATCGTAAGGGCGAGATGCCACTTTTTTTGCGAACTGCGCTTGTGGCCTAAGCGCTTTAAATGGTGTAATAGAGATCATCGTTTGGTTCTAAGCAGTGTTTTCAAACCGCAAATGTATTGCTTTTGTTTTTATCCGTGTTTTAAAGCAAATTCTTTCATTAAAGAAACTAAAAATTCTACGCTTTCAAGCGGCAATGCATTGTACAAAGATGCCCTGAAACCGCCAACAGAACGATGTCCTTTGATACCGATAATACCATTCTCTTTAGCGTATGCTAAAAATTTTTCTTCCAAGGTTGCATCCTGCATTACAAAACACACGTTCATTTTGCTTCTGTCTTCTTTGGCAGTAGTTCCTTTAAATAAAGGGTTGACATCTATTTCGTTATAAAGTAATGCTGCTTTTGCGTTGTTGATTTTTTCGATGGCAGCTACACCCCCGATTTTCTTTAACCAACGCAATGTAAGCATGCTGACATATATCGCAAATACAGCCGGCGTATTAAACATGCTTCCTTCTTTAATATGCACCCTGTAATCCATCATGGTTGGAATAGCACGATTTACTTTTCCCAGCTTGTTTTTATTTACCACTACTAAATTCACCCCTGCACAACCCATATTTTTTTGCGCTCCGGCGTATATAATGTCAAAGGCATTAAAATCCAATACACGACTTAATATATCGCTGCTCATATCAGCCACTAATGGCACACTTGTTTTAGGAATATTTTGCCATTGTGTACCGTAAATGGTATTGTTGGTGGTTATATGTAGATAGGTAGCATCGTTAGGTACGGCAAAATCTTTTGGAATAAAAGTATAGTTGCTTTCTTTAGAGCTGCAAACCACTTCTATCTTGCCAAATAACTTTGCTTCTTTAATGGCTTTATTTGCCCAAACACCGGTATCGGTATAGGCAGCAGTGTCTTTTTCGTTTAGCAAGTTCATTGGCACCTGCATAAACTGTGTGCTGGCGCCACCATGCAAAAAAAGAACTTCATGATCAGCATCCAATTGCATCAATTCTTTTACCAATGACTGCGCTTCGTCCATCACCGCCTGGAAAGTGGAAGTACGATGCCCTAATTCAAGGATAGATAATCCTGTATTATTAAAGTTCAATACTGCCTGTGCGGCTTGTTCAAAAACTTCTTTAGGTAAAATAGAAGGTCCTGCATTGAAATTATGCACCTGTTTTACCAATTGGTCCGTTGCATTCATTGTAAAAAAATTAAGAGGCCAAAGATACTAAAAAGGTATAAGGTTAAGGACGATAAGATGAGTGATGGTTAATTAAAATGAACTTTACAGTTGGGCAACGCTTTCCGGATTCTATTAATTTCCTGGGCATCTAAATTATTACCTGTTAACCCAAGAACTCTTAAGTGAGTTAGTTCACTAATATTATCAGGCAATTTTGACAAGTTACAACCATACAACAAGAGCTGGTCAAGACTTTTTAGAGATATTAAATTATCAATGTCAGATAAGTATGTGTCTGTAAGATCTAAAAATCTTAAATTTTTTAAGTTTGAGATCTCTTTTGGTAATTTTTTGAATGCTCCTAATGTTAATCTTAATGTATCCAGGTTTGTAAGGTTGCCGATAGACGCAGGAATTTCTGCTATCATCCAACAATTTGAACCTCCGTAATCACAGTCTTCCCCATGTACTATTAAGGTTTTTAAATTTTTTATTTGAAAAACACTATCGGGAATTTTATTGCTTTGTAAAAGCCTGGTTGAAGTTATGTAAACAGAATCTTTGTTTAAGGATTGGAATGTCTTTATTGATTTAGTATGTGTTGAACAAGACAAACACCATAAATAAATTACAGTTAATAGTGGCTGAGAAAAAAGTATTTTCATTACATAAGATTAATGTCGCAATTACTCTTCTCTTCCGATCATCTTACTTCCCGATTGCCATTGTGTATTTAACTCTTCGAATTCTTTGGCATCTTCAGCAGAAAATTTTTGATCTACCAACCCTTTTAGGTCTGGTTGCCCGGCGTTAACCCAGGCTGTGTACCAGAAGGAAGCTACCGCAAAAATTGCCTGGCGCATTCTTCTTTCCACCATACCATTCAAGCGTTCATTAAAGGCAATTGTAAACGCTGTGGAATATTGACGGATCACCTGCCCGTTTCTTTCTTCAAAAGAATATTTTTTATCGGGACCAAATTCTTTGGTGAGTTGTCGTTCGATTGATAAAACGGAATCTGCTTCCTGACCGCTTTCCAATACTCTTGCCCAGATAAAATCATTCGGGTCTTTTATATAAGCAGCTTTACCAATAAAAAAATCAAATTGTTTATCTGCTAATAATTCCGGTACTCGGCTTTCCCAAAATGCATGGATACCTTTTTGATTGGTGAGTTGTCCGTCATGATTTTCACTTGCGTGTAACGGCACATGTGCATCGGCAATGTAATGGCCGATCTCTGCGCTGTATTTCATTATCTTGCTAAAATCCTTATCCTTAAAGGCTTTGGTAAGCTTACCCAGCATTTGCGGCACATACCATGGAACAATTCCATAAGCCTGCAAGGTATCTTCTCCAAACTTTGCAACAGCATCTTTCCATTTGCGTGGCACTTCCGTCCATGGATATTTTCCGTAATGATCAATGTCTATATAATGGCGGGGCGCTTCATTTTTTACAGCGTACCTTCTTTTATCTGGATCCACCGCATGCTCCGTTATAAAATTTATGTTTGGCTTGTACAAAACCAACATCTCCGGAGGCAATAAAAAAACAGCATAGTAATTTATTTTCTGGTGCCCAAAAAAGCCCCAGCAATAAGATTGCAGGCTAAAGCTTAACAGCAATACAATGATAGCAAGTCGTTGCAAATATTTTCTCATCTTAAACATTAAGTGAATTTACTGCATTTTTATATTTCTTTGTGATGATGATAATCATCGATGGAGGTAACACCACCGCTCACCGCAAACTTCATGGTTTGTGTAGCGCTGATATTTGTAATAGGGCGAATCCTGCTTTTAGGAATGATATACACGTTTCCCGCTACCGAATAAGCCATTGGTACATAAACAGACACATAATCCTTTAATCCAAACTCTTCCATATCATCTTGTGTAATAAATCCAACACGCCAAACATCGTTATCATCCACATTTGCCAATACGTTTTTAGTAAATTTCTTTTTTTCGCCCGCAAATGCTTCAAAGAAATCTTTTAGTGTTGAATATATAAATTTTATTCCGGGGGTTCTTTGTAAAAGCTGGTCAAATGCAGAAACAACCTTATTAAAGATGAAAGAAGAAGAAATGTATCCAACAAAAAAGACAATGGCGATAATTATTAAAAAGCCAAGTCCCGGAATATGGTTAATATGCCCATCGCCCGGCTTTCTTGAAAAAACAGCATCCACCAAATTGGGTAAAATGCCGTCAATAAAATTAAAAGCAGTAGTAATTGCCCAAAAAGTAATGGAAATGGGCGCCAATATCAACAATCCCTGCAAAAAATACTGAAACAGCTTTTTGTAATCGAATCCTTTCATAATAAAAGATTTAGTTACCAAAGTTAACGATTGCGGGCTATGCTTTTTTCTAAAATGCAAAGAGCAGTAAATTATTTACCTCGCTGTTTCGTCTTTACCTATTAACCCTTAAGCAGATTAATTTTTGATGAACGGTAAAAAAAGACAGTCGGAAACTTTGGCTACACAAAAAGTTTCCTTAGTTTTGCGCCCGATTATGATAGCGACAGATACAGTTGAAAGAATAAGAACACAGGCGAATGACCTGTTTATGCAATACGGCTTTAGAAGCGTAAGCATGGATGATATTGCCACCAAATTAGGCATGAGCAAAAAAACCATTTACCAGTTTTATGCCGATAAAGATGAACTGATCGATGCTGTGGTGGAACAGGTTTTGCTACAAAACAAGGAATGCTGTGTTAGCGATGTAAAAACGGCCGACAACGCAGTACACGAAATTTTCCTGGCAATTGACATGGTAGTGGAAATGTTCAGCAAAATGAATCCTTCTTTGCTGTTCGATATGCAAAAGTATCACCCTAATGCTTTTGCCAAATTTCAAAAGCACAAAAACGATTTTGTGTACAACGTTGTAAAGGAAAATATTGTCAGGGGGATAAAAGAAGAGCTGTTTAGAGCAGATATTAATATTGAATTGATAGCACGATTTAGAGTAGAAACCATGATGCTGCCTTTTAATCCTGAGTTTCAGAGCAAAGTGAGATTGAATATGATCGGCATACACGAAGGGTTAATGATACAGTATTTATTCGGCCTTGCTTCACCTAAAGGACACAAGTTAATTTTAAAATACCAACAGGAAAGAAATAAAAAATAATCAAGATGAGAAGAAAGCTTTTACTAAACCTAACTACATTATTTACGCTGATAATAACGGCAACTACCGTTACCGCACAAACGAAAAATGAATTTTCGGTAAAGCAAGCCGTCGACTATGGGTTGAAAAATTCTATACAGGTTAAAAATGCATTGCTGGATATTAAAAACCAACAACAAGTTAATCGTGAGGTAACTTCGGCTGCCTTTCCTCAAATAAGTGCAAGCGCAGGGCTTACTCATTATTATGATATTCCCGTGCAACCTATTCCGGATTTTATCAGCCCTCAGTTCTATAATATCCTGACAAAAAATGGTGTGCAAAATGGAAATGGACAACCCATTACAGATCCTAATCATGGAGTATATCCGGATCTAGCATTTTCTTTTACGCTCCCCTGGACCTCTAATATAGGAGTAACCTTGAACCAGATATTATTTGATGGGCAAGTTTTTGTAGGATTACAGGCAAAGAATACCGTATTAAATTCTTTCAAAAAACAAGCTGAAGTAACGCAAGAGCAGATCAAAGCCAATGTTTACAAAGTTTATTACCAGTTGGTAGTTGCCAAAAAGCAGCAGGCAAGTATACAGGCAAATATTGATAATATTTCTAAACAGCTTAACGACACAAAAGAAATTTATAAGAATGGCTTCGCGGAAAAATTAGATGTAGATAAAATAACCGTTCAGCTAAATAATCTTCAAACTCAAAAAGAGAAAATAGAAAACCAGGTATCGGCAGGCAATGCAGCTCTAAAAATGCTTATCGGGATGCCACAAAAAGAAGAATTAATTCTTACAGATACATTAAATGAGGACGAGCTAAAACAAAACATTTTAGATGAATCCTATAATTATGAAGATAGAAAAGAATTTCAACTTTTAAGTATAACCACTAAAATGAGTCAGTATAATGTTAAACGCTACCAGTTAAGCAAGATACCTACATTATCCGGAGTGGCGAGCTATGGAAAAAATGCATTTGGAACCGACTTTGATTTTTATAAAGGAACCTGGTACACCAGCTCATATGTTGGAGTAAACCTTAAAATTCCAATCTTCACAGGTTTTAATACTAATTCAAAAATTCAAGAGGCTAAAATTGCAGTTGAAAAATCAAAAAACAGTCTGGAGCAACTAAAGCAATCAATTGATAACGATGTGGTGCAATCAAGAGAAAATATGAAAACAGCGTTAGCTACTATTGACAATCAAAAACAAAATATTCAATTAGCGGAAAGTGTATTCAAGAGTACTCAATTAAAATATGCACAAGGATTGGGCAGCAACCAGGAAATGTACGATGCACAAACTCAATTAGAAATAGCACAAAACAATTATTACAGCTCGTTATACGATGCCATTGTTGCCAAAATAAGCTATTTACAAGCGGTAGGTAAACTTTAATAAATAATCAACAATTAAACCAATAAACAAACTGGATATGAAACAATATTTAATAATAGGAACAACAGCAGTAATCGTTCTTCTTTCTTCATGCGGAGGAAAGAAAGACAACAACGGCGGATTGAGTGAGAAAAAAGCTCAACTGGAGAAATTAAAAGAACAGGTAAAAACTTTACAGGCAGAAGTAGACAAGTTGGATACAAGTGCTGCCAATGCACAAAAAGCAAAACTGGTAGCAGTGCAAACTATCCAGCTATCAGACTTTACACACTACATAAAATTACAAGGTAAGATAGATGCCGAAAACATCAGTTACATAGCTCCTTCCGGAGCGCCGGGTTTAGTAAAAGCAGTTTATGTAAAACAAGGCGATCATGTTAGAAAAGGACAAGCCCTTTTAAAATTAGATGATGCAGTTATGAAACAAGCTTACGTAACTGCCCAGCAAAATGTAGAAAATGCAAAAACACAATTGGCGTATTTGCAAAATATTTATCAACGCCAGCAAAACTTATGGAATCAAAATATTGGAACGGAAGTGCAGGTAATAAGCGCAAAAAATAATGCAGCAACTGCAGAAAACCAACTGAAAACAGCCCAGGAATCTGCAAAGCAGGCATTAGCCCAATTAAATACAACGAATGTAAATAGTGATGTGGATGGCATAGCTGATATCGTGAATATAAGAGTTGGTGAAACATTCCAGGGAATGACGCAACAAGGCCCTCAAATTGAAATTGTAAATAATTCTAACCTAAAAGCAAAAGGCGTTATTCCTGAAAATTATTTAAGCAGCGTAAGCAAAGGAGCTGCAGTAATTGTAACAGTACCTGATGTAAACAAAACTATTAATACTACTTTAAGTTTTGTTAGTGCTTCTATTGATCCTTTAACTCGTGGCTTTAATGTTGAGGCTAAATTACCAACCGAGACTTTATTAAAGCCTAACCAAGTTGTTGAAATGAAGATCAAAGATTATGCTGCCAACAATAGCATTGTTGTGCCGGTAGCTACGCTGCAAAACGACCTTACCGGTAAATATATCATGGTAGCTGTAAAAGAAGGTGGCAAATTGATTGCCCACAAACGTACAGTTACTATTGGATCGATCAATGATGATCAACTGGAAATAAAAGAAGGATTGAAAGCAGGAGATGTTTTGATCACTGATGGCTTCCAGGGATTGTACGATGGACAGGTTATCACAACACAATAGTTCTTAGGCGGGAGACGTGAATACCACGTCTTTGTTTTTGCCATTCATGATTGACGAAAGAAAATAAATACTAATTCCTTATTCCCTTTTAGGGTTAGGGACAAACTAATTGTATGAGTGCATTAGAAAATTTTACAAACAAGTTCAAGCAATTTAAACCCACCACGTGGAGTATTAAAAACAAAACATCTATTTATTTAATAATGTTGTTTGTTACTCTTTGGGGTGTAATGCAATTTGTTACGTTACCAAAAGAGCAGTTTCCGGATATTGTAATTCCTACTATTTATGTGCAAACAATTTATGTAGGTAACTCGCCGAAAGATATCGAGAACCTTGTTACCAAGCCGATCGAGAAACAGATCAAGGGTATTACCGGTGCCAAGATCAATAAAGTAACGAGCACATCGCAACAGGACTATTCTGCTATAACGGTAGAATTTAGTACAGATGTGAAAACAGATATTGCGCTGCAAAAAGTAAAAGATGCGATCGACAAATCGAAGAAAGATCTGCCGACCGATCTAACACAGGAACCCACCGCATTGGAAGTTAGCTTTAGCGATCAGCCCATCATGTATGTGAACGTGTATGGCGATTATGACCTGGTAAGATTGAAAAAATATGCCGATGATCTAAAAGATCAGCTGGAAGAATTACCACAAATTACAAGAGTGGATCTGGTAGGTGCACCTGAACGTGAGTTTCAAATTAATGTAGATAATTATCGTATGCAGGCTGCCAATGTTACGTTTGACGATATTTCAAGAGCTGTGCAATACGAAAACCTGGATGTAAGCGGCGGCTTATTGAATGTTGGCAATATGAAGCGTAACCTGCAACTAAAAGGTCAGCTTAAAACATCGGAAGATATTTCCCAGATATTGGTACGCAATACCAGTGGCGCTCCTGTGTATTTAAAAGATATTGCTACTATTAAAGACACAACTAAAGAACGTGAAAGTTATGCCCGTTTAAATGGTAAAAATGTAATTACCTTAAACATTATTAAGCGTGCAGGAGAAAATTTAATTGAAACAAGCGATAATGTAAAGCAGGCTGTAAATGAATTAAAAGCAAAAGAATTTCCTAAAGACCTGGGTGTAGTTGTTACCGGTGATCAAAGCAAACAAACTAAAACATCTTTTAACGACCTGGTAAACTCTATTGTGATCGGGTTTGTGTTGGTATTAATTATCCTGATGTTCTTTATGGGTGTTACCAATGCGTTCTTCGTAGCATTAAGTGTTCCGTTAAGTATGTTTGTGGCGTTCATCTTTTTACCTGCTGCAGATCTTATTGTTGGTACGCATGTTACGCTCAACTTCATTGTGTTATTTGCGTTGCTGTTTGGATTAGGAATTATCGTGGATGATGCTATTGTGGTAATTGAAAATACGCATCGCATTTTTACGGAAAGTAAAGGAAAGATCGATGCTCCAACAAGTGCCAAGATGGCCGCCGGCGAAGTGTTCATTCCGGTATTAGCAGGAACGTTAACCACATTGGCTCCGTTTGTACCATTATTATTCTGGCCGGGCATTATTGGTAAGTTCATGATCTACCTGCCTACCATGCTGATCTTTACATTAACAGCATCGTTAATTGTTGCGTTCATAATGAACCCTGTGTTTGCGGTTGATTTCATGAATCATCCTGAAGGCGAAGAAAAAGAAAAGAAAACAGCGATCTTCAAAAAACCGGTCTTCTGGGCATTGATCGTTGTTGGTATTATACTGGATCTTGTGGGTATAAACATGAACAGTGCTGTACAAGGCATTACAACAGGTACAGATATTGTAAAACCGGGAGGTAGTGCGTTGTTCTTTGGAAATTTATTGATCTTCTTTGCATTGCTGATCTTATTAAATCGCTTTGTATTGGATGGTTTAATTCATCGTTTCCAAAACAAAGTATTGCCTTGGATAATGAGTCATTACGAAAACTTATTGCGCTGGGCTCTAACGGGATGGCGTCCTGTAAAATTATTATTGGGCACCATAGCATTATTAATATTTACTTTCATTTTCTTCGGCGCAAGAAAAGTTCCCGTGGTATTCTTCCCGCAAGGCGATCCTAATTACATTTACGTTTACTTAAAATTACCTGTTGGTACTTCGGTGGAATACACTGATTCACTAACAAGAGTATTGGAGGAAAAAGTAAATAAAGTATTGGGCACTGAAAATGGAAAAACAAATCCTGCGGTGGAAAGTATCATTGCCAACGTAGCAGTTGGTGCAAACGATCCAACAAGCGGCGATAGAAGCACCCGTAGTGAATTAGGTCGCATACAGATTTCCTTTGTTGAATTTGAAAAACGCAATGGTGTATCTACTAAAAAATATTTAGATGATATCCGGAGCTCTTTAAAAGGAATACCAGGCGCACAGATTTCTGTTGACCAGGAAAAAGGCGGGCCGCCTACAGATCCACCAATCAATGTGGAAGTAGTAAGTGATGATTTTAATGATCTGACCAAAACAGCAGTCACACTTAAAAACTATTTGGATTCTATTAATATTCCCGGAGTAGAAGAATTAAAAATGGATGTGGATCTGACCAATCCTGAAATAACATTAACCGTTGATCGTGAAAGAGCTTTGGCGGCAGGTGTATCCAGCGGCCAGATCGGCGATGCATTGCGTACTGCTTTGTTTGGTAAAGAAGCATCAAAGATCAAAGAAGGAGAAGATGAATATAAAATCCAGATTCGCAATAATGAACAGCAGCGCAATGATCTTACCGCCTTATTGAATATGGATATCATGTTCCGCGATATGGCAAGCGGTGGCGCTATCAAGCGTGTTCCTATCAGCAGCGTAGTAAAGTTTGATCTAACGAGCACATTGGGAAGTGTTAAAAGAAAAAATGAAAAAAGAACCATCTCTCTTATTTCAAATGTATTGACAGGTTACACACCAACGGCGGTGAATGCAGATATTGCAAAAGCAATTGATGAATTTAAAAAGAAACCGGATGATGTAATGCTTCGTCAAACAGGCGAGGGTGCACAACAAGCAGAAACAGCGGCTTTCCTTGGTAAAGCATTATTGATCGCATTAGGATCTATCTTAGTTATTCTCGTTTTGCAATTTAACTCTGTAAGTAAGCCTATCATAATTTTAACCGAGATCATATTTAGCGTTATTGGTGTATTACTTGGTTTTGCAATTACAGGAATGGAAGTATCAATATTAATGACAGGTATGGGAATTGTTGGATTAGCGGGTATTGTGGTAAAGAATGGTATCCTGGTAATTGAGTTTGCCGATGAATTGCGGGGAAGAGGTTTAAAAACAAGAGAAGCGGTGATACAGGCAGGTAAAACGCGTATCATTCCTGTATTGTTAACGGCACTGGCTGCGATATTAGCATTAATACCACTAGCCATTGGTTTTAATATAAATTTCGTAACTATGTTCTCCGAATTAAACCCGCATATTTATTTCGGAGGTGATAACAATGTGTTCTGGAAGCCATTGAGTTGGACGATCATCTTTGGTTTGGCCTTTGCTTTCTTTATGACATTGGTTATCGTACCATCAATGTATTTAATTGGAGAAAGATTGAAACGCCCGATGAGAAGAATGTTTGGCGGCAAATGGATATCATTTAGCTTCCTTTTATTCCCCGGTTTAGGTTTCGGTAATGCGTTAGCCGGAGGTAATATGCTGTTAACACTTTTATTGGTCTTAGGTTTTCCGATACTGATGATCATTACCTGGATTAAACACAAATCAGAAGTAACCAGGAGAAAAAGAAAATTAATTAACGATAAAAATTCCAGTCAAGCATGGAATGAAAGTTGGTTTTAGGTTGAAATATACAGTTTGGTTGCTGTATAATATCTACGCTCCCCGTTTCTACGGGGAGTTTTTATTTCCAACATTCTTAATAAAAAATCAAACACCCATCATTTTTAGTAGATGTTCTTTGTAGGTAGTGGATACTTCTATCTCAGTTCCATCGTGTAACGTAACATAACCGCCTGCACTTTTAGAATACGACTTAATAAAGTTACTGTTCACAATATAAGAGCGATGTATTCGAATGAACGGAGCATCCAGCAATTCATCAAAATGTTTTAGAAATTTACAAATGAGTTTAAAAGAGCCGTCTGTAAAATAAACTTCTGTAAAATTTCCTTTTGCCTGCAGCCTTGTAATGGACGCTGTTTTTATAATGTCAAAACCATGCAATGTGGGTAATGCAATTTGCTGAAGTTCCGGTTTTGATCGAAGATTTTGTAATAGTATTTTATTCCTGTTAAATTCATCTGACTTTAATAAAGAAAGCTGTACTTTATTTACTGCCGCAACCAATTCAGTGATGTCGATAGGTTTCAGTATGTAGTATGCTGCGCTTAAATTAAGCGCTTTTAAAGAATATTCACTGTATGCAGTAATAAAAATAGTTTCAAATGGAATGCCTTCGCAGGCTTCCAAAATATCGAATGCATTACCAAAAGGCATTTCAACATCTAAAAAAACCAATTGAGGTTGTAAGGATTGTATCATGGGTACCGCCTCTTTTATATGCTGCGCCTGCCCGATAACTTCTACTACCGGACAATATTTTTCCAGGTAATTTGCTACTACATCCCTGGCAATTTTTTCATCGTCAACAATAATACTTTTAATCTTCATGCGACCATTTATTTAAAACAGGAACAATGATTTCTACTCTCACTCCATTTTGTGGAGCGGCTTTATCTTCCATTTTACAAGTGATGTTCTTGTTATATAGTTGATTTAAAATCTTAATTCGCTCTAACGTATTTGTAATTCCTCTGCCGGAATGTTTCTTCTGATTGGATGTCTTATTTTTTTTGCTTTCAGCCATGCCAATGCCATTATCTTCCACTACAATGATCACATTCCCTGTATTTTTATTAAAAGATAATTTTAAAAATCCCTTTTTATCCATGTAGCGCAATCCATGCCACACGGCATTTTCTATATAAGGTTGTATCAACATACCTGGAATGTATAGTTGTTCCTCCAACAACAAACTATCATCAACTTCTATACTGAAATCAAATTTATCTGAAAACCTGCTTTTCTCTAATTCGAGATAATGCTGCAACAGTTCCAGTTCTTTTGAAAATAATACAAAATCCTCCTTGGAATTTTCCATAACCCGCCGCATTAACATAGAGAACTTTGTGAGGTATTGATTTGCTGCCAGCTCGTTATTATTAGATATAAATTGATTAATGCTATTTAAGCTGTTAAAAATAAAATGAGGATTCATTTCCCTGCGCAATGATTGCAGTGCAATTTTTTTATTTTTAACTCTTAGCTTTTTAAGGATGAGTAAAGTAATTATTGTAAAAGCTACTACCACAAGTAAAGAGCCCATCAGCCAATAATTAAAAATATTCTTTCTTCGGATAAGATCATCTTTTAACGCTTTATCTCCTTCCAGTTCTCTTATTCTTGTTTCCGTTGCGCTAATAATTCTGCCATCAATTAAAGAACTGTCTTTTTCAATTATAGAAGGTAGCTGTGCTACAAATTTTTTATACAACAATAAGCTTGAATCTTTTTTGTTCTGGCTGGTAAAAATGCTATCCAGCTTCTCCACACTTTCTTTTGCCTGTAGCGTATGGCCATTTTCTGTAGATATTTTAAACGATTCTTTCAAAAGGTCAATGGCATCTCGTCCTTTATTCTGTAACGCATAAATAGCAGCAAGTGAGGTTATTTCCTGTGCCTTTAATTTTGTAGAGTTTTGTACAAATGGTTCCTTGAGTGCTGTTTGTTTGGTTTCAATTGCTTTTGCAAAATCTTTATTTTGAATATATACATCTGTGATCTTTTGATTATAAAACAATGCCTGATCGGGAACTTTTCTTGAATAATTATACGCATTGAGATATGCGTGAACAACAGCGCCCGTATCTTTTTTCTGAAGACTAATATCTGCTATTTTTGAAAATCCTGTTACAATTTCATTGGTGTCTTTTTTTATAACCCCTAACTTAATATTCTTGAATAAAAATTGTTCCTGTTTGTTTAATGGCTGTGCATAGCTTAGCCTATTCACATCATTGGTGCTTAAAAAGTTGGTAATACTGTCATTGTTTTTTGTGCTGTTTTGCTGCGCTATTTTATAATTAGAAATGGCTTCATTGTTTTTATGCAGCTCTTCCTGCACTTTAGCTAAATACCGACTGCTCTTAACAATACCTTCTAAATTGTTTGCGCTTGTAAATAATTCCTTTGCTTTATTAAAGTAGTATTCGCTTTTTTGTACTTGCCCTTTTTGGTAAAGACCTTCAGCAAAATCAAAATAACCTTGCGCCAATGTGTCCGAATTGTTTTGCTTAAATCCTTTTTCTATTTTATTAGAAGCATCATTCATATTAGTATAACCCTTTGCATCCTGGGCACGGAGTTGCATGCTGCTAAAAAGCAACAAAAAACCTGCAATTAAAAAATTATAATTCCGGCGCATTATAAACTTTATACAAAATAAGAACTTTTTAAGCCGTTTTATACTATCCTTCACCAAGTCAAAATGCGGTTTCACCAAGTATGCCAATAAAACGCCTTTTGCCCCATCTATTTTTACCAAACAAAAAAGAATGTTATGAAGAAAATAGTTATCGCTGTACTAATGATCGCTTCTTACTTTACTACAGCAGCACAAGACACTACAAAAGCATCTTCCAAATTAATTTCTGCAACTGTTTATTATGGTTATGGCGCAGAGCTGACACATGAAACAAAAGCATCTGTAAACAACAGCACCAAACAAATTGTGATAAGCCAGTTAAGTACTTCTATTGATGAAAACAGCTTGCAGATAAAAGTCCCTGAAAGCATCACCTTATTATCGCAAAAATTTAAAGTGATCTATCCACAGGCTGAGGTTGTAAAGGATCCGCTCACAACAACATTACAGGATAGCATTACGCTTCTTAATATACAACTACGACGCAATGCTAATTTGATCTCGATAGAAGAGCAAACGTTAGCTAAAACAGGAGTATTAATAGAAGCCGCCGTTTCAAATGAGGGAAACAAAGCAACTTCATCAGATGAAATATTGAAATTGGTAAATGCTTATACCATCAAAATTGAAAAAGCAAAGACCAACATCTTCAATTATAAAGAAATAGAAACCGCATTGAATGCCAAAGTTCAATCTTTACAAGAAAGAATTAATACAGCTAATGACAATACGCTTCCTTCATCAAAGCCTTACGGGCAATTAACTTTACAGGTTATTTGCAATGAAGCACAAACTGTACCTATATCGTTCAGTTATTTTACTAATACTGCCGGTTGGACGCCACTTTACGACGTTAGAGTAAATTCCAAAACCAATGAAATAAAATTGGTTTACAAAGCTTCATTAACACAATCAACAGGCATTGACTGGAAGCACACAAATCTAACATTAAGCACGGCTAATCCTTCTATGAGCAATACAATGCCCGTTTTAAATGCGTGGTATTTGCAATGGTATGTACCGTTATTGTATAAAGATCTTTCTAACTCATTACAAAGAAAAATCGGCAATCAAGCAACAATGAACACTTCTTTCATTGGCTTTGCAAACAGCACATCCAATAGCCTAAACTACCTTGCTCCTCAAACTACCAATGACACTGTTACACCCAGCACGTTACAGGAGTTTACCACTTTAAAAGAAAGTCAGTTAAATACCAATTTTGAAATTGCACTGCCTTATGATATAGAAAGCGATGGAGAAATACATGCAGTAACGATCAAAGAAGAAAAGATAAATGCAGGCTTAAAAAATTATGCGATCCCTAAATTAGACAACAGCGCTTATTTACTTGCGGACATAACTGATTGGGAAAACCTGGATTTACTGCCAGGCACCGCCAATATTATTATAGATGATACTTATTTAGGTAAATCTGTTATTGATCCTAACAGTATTGCGGATACATTAAGTTTATCGTTAGGAAAAGACAAACGCATCGCTATAAAACGAAATATTGTTAAAGAGTTTACGACGGTAAAAACCAAAGGCAACACCACTTCTCAAACAGTAACTTACGAAATAACAGTCAAGAATAACAAATTGACACCAGTTAATGTAGCCTTGAAAGATCAATATCCAATAAGCACTACTTCAGAAGTTGAAGTAACATTAAATGATTCAGACAACGCAGAAGTAATTCCGGAAACGGGTATTCTCAACTGGAAGCTACAATTAAAACCAGGCGAAAGCCAAAAAGTCAAATTCAGCTATACTGTTAAATATCCAAAAGATAAAAAATTAGCGAATCTATAATACTATTCAGGTACTGTTTATAATGCTTCAAATAAAAAATCATCATGAAAAAAATATTTCTAATTTCTTTGGTTTGTATTGTCAGCAAAATTTCTTGCGGACAGGTATCGGGAAATATTAATTACCAAAGACAGGTTCGGTATTCAAACGATAATTTCGAATTAGATATTCCTTCTAACTCTAAATTGACAATAGTTGTAAAAGGATTAGCAAATCTTACTGCAGACAATTATGTAGCAATTTTTAGTGTGGCGCAAACAGGAAAAACTACAGAAGAGGTCAATAATTTGATCGATAACAGAATAAATGAAGCCTTAAAAAACATAAAGACTAAACAAGGAGTAGAAACATACGTAGATATGATCTCTTTTGTACCGGTGTATGAGTATGAAGTAGAGAAAAAATTATTCAATAAAAAAACTTACAATGAAATTCCCAAAGGCTTTGAGGTCAAAAAAAACATTCACATAAAATATAAGGATCCGAACCTGTTGAATGAAATAATTGCCACTCTTGCAAATTCAGAAATTTATGACCTGGTTCGTGTAGATTATATTTCGGATAAGATAGAAGCTACTAAAGCAGACCTTGTGAATAGAGCTAAGCTTTTACTGCAGGAAAAAATTAAAGGCTACAAGCAAATTATAGGCTCAAGAATTGACAGCAGCGAGAAGAATTTAGTGGATGGATTTAAAATAATGTATCCGGTTGAAATGTATAATTCATACCAGGCATATTCCAATTCAGACCTTGATCTAAAGAAAACCGCAAATAGTAACCAGGTTGAAAAATCGACAACTCTATACTATCAGCCCGTCGTTAACAAAGACTTTGATCTTGTACTAAACCCAACAATTTTAGAACCCGCCATCCAAATAACTTATGAAATTAAGTTAGAAGTTGATATGGAAAAAGACATCAAAAATGATCTTAAAGAATATTTTATCATCACACCAAATGGCGACTTAAAAAAGATAAGCCCAAGGAATTGATTTTGTTAAACGCAACAGATATTAAACGATCACCCTGGAATACTGTAAAGCGTTCGAATAACCCTAAAAACCCAACCCATCCGTACTCCTATGAAACTACTTTAATGTATAATAGGGAGCTATCATTAAATAAACAATTACTCCGGTAACAGCTACATATAACCACATTGGCCAAGTAATACGAGTTAATTTTTTATGCTGGGGATATTCTCCTATCAAGGCACGATAAGCAGTAAATAAAATAAAAGGCAATACAATTGCCGCTAATGGAATATGTGTAAATAAAAGAATAAAATAAATATACCGTACAACGCCGACTTTTACTTTTTCATCATCGCTTAAAATACCATCATGATTGATATCTCCAAATCTTGTCTCTCCTGCCAATAAATGATGACAGATGTATGAAACTAAAAATAACACCGATAGAACAATTGCTATCAGCATTAAGTTTTTATGCAGTACATATTTTTCTTGCTTAACTGCCAGCAGTGCTGCAATTAATAACATAACCACTATCGAATTGAGGATAGCATTTATCAATGCAAAAATGTGTACATCAAAACCTAATTTAATATCGAATTTTTTAGACGCTAAAAAAGCAACAGCCACAAAAACAACTATTGACACTACCCATATTAAGATAGCAGCTTTTTTATCATCTTTTTTTATAGATGGTTCCGGTAACATAGTTTAAATTAACTTCTTTGAAATAACTCTTTTAAAAACTGACCAAAGGTTCGTTTCCTGTCTTTTTCCAACATCAATAAAGGAATATCCCGTACCAGCTTTGCCTGTTCAACAGAATCACGTCCATCATACCAGCCCCTTACTACCCTGTCTCTGTCTAATAAAAAAAACATAGGAGTATGTACAAATGCTGTATCTATATTAATGTCCGCAATATTTGCCTTTATTTCATGCAAAGCAAAATCATAGATGTCTTTTTTATCGCCGGTTAAAAACCACCATGTATCATGATTGGAAGTGTAATGATTGGCAAAGCTTCTTAGATTTTTAACTGAATCGTGTACCGGATCAATACTGATAGAAAGAAACTGAACAATAGAATCATTATTATCCTTAAAAGAATTTTGCAACCGTTGCATGCTGCGGGCCAATCCCGGGCAAACGGTAGGACAGTGTGTAAAGAAAAAATCAATTACCAATACCTTTCCTTTCAGATCATCAAGGTTAACGGTATCGCCTAACTGGTTTACCAATGTAATATTTCGTACGCTGTGCCAAATAGTATCCCTAGATATCTTTCCGTCTTTCTCAATTATTTTTACATCATCATAAAAATAACGGCGGGGCATTTGCACATCACGTTCTGCATAATATTTTACCAACAGGTAACCTGTAACAGGCATCAGTATCGCCAGCATTAACGCTAAAAAAGCTTTCTTATTCATAATCACTTATTTCACGCAAAGCTGCAAAGGAGCTAAGTCGCAAAGAATTTATTGAGATTATTTTTTGCCGGAAAGGCGGAAAGCTGAAGAATGATATATTAAATGTCTTGCTGTCTTACCGGCGTATTTCAAAAAAAACCACCGCAAAGATGCGATGGTTTTATTTATAAAAAATGTTTTTAACTAAGTTTATAACACAATTAATGCTCCGGGGCAGGCGCTACTTGTTCTGTTGTCGGCCTTTTCTCTTTATACTCATTACGTAAGTTTCTCCAACTGTTCCCATCCCACAAAAACGCAGCAATAAACCAAATGAATAAAGAAAGAGGAACAACAATTGTCATGATAAAATTTCTTATTTCATCACCCAGATGCATAAATACAGAAACAATATAAAATGCTTTGGCTAACGATAAAATACAGATAACTCCTTTTACAAAAAGAATAGCAGTTGCATGTGCATGTGGATCGCCATACCATTCCTTGGCTAAACCAAAGCCCAACGCCAGCTCAATAATTGTGATGCCTGATAAAATCCAAAATATTTTCCAGATTCTTCCGGTACCTTTTGCAGGCTCGTGTGCAAACGTAATTTCCGGAGATGCTAAAACTTCACTCATACTATCTTTATTAAAATAATTATTAGATTAAATAGAAACATAAGAACACAAACACCCAAACCAGATCCACAAAGTGCCAGTATAATCCTGCCTTTTCGATCATTTCATAATGTCCTCTGTCTTCAAAATGGTTCAGCTTTGTTTTGATATACATAATTACGTTTATCACCACCCCACTAAATACGTGAAAACCATGGAACCCCGTAATACCAAAGAAGTAACTACCAAATGATGGGGGACCGATATGATGTATCTGTACTGCATTTAGATCTATCTTGCTGATCAGGTCGCTTACAGATAAACTTTGTAAAGAAGCGGCTGTTGCAGAGTGATCATGTTCCAGGATCATTGCACGCAATACTTCCGGTGATGTTTTTTGCAATGCTGCAGATATTTCTGCACTACCTACCAAATGTCCCCATGGGTTATGACTAACAGTAGTATTTAATGTTTCAATTGTTCCGTTTGCCGCTAAAATAAAATGCTCTCCAGTTAACAAGTGCGTCCATTCCCAAGCCTGGCAACCTAAGAAGGCCAAACCTCCCAAAATGGTTAACAACATGTACTTTTCAACACCTTTCTTGTTCATATGATGTCCCTCATGTACAGCTAACACCATGGTAACAGAGCTGGCGATCAAAATAAATGTCATCAAGCTCACAAATGCCAGTGGCAAATTCTGATGCCCAAAAAATGGAAATGCATTAAATACATGGTTAGCATCCACCCAATCGTTCAAGCTAAAACGAAGTGTAGCATAGCTAATCAGGAAAGCGCCAAATGTAAATGCATCGCTCATTAAAAAATACCACATCATCACTTTACCATAGCTTGCATTGAACGGGCTTCTACCACCGCTCCACCATTTAGTGCCTTGTTGTGCTGCTGCTGTTGACATAATTTTTATCTAATCAATATTAAAAAAATCAATAAGTAAACCCATAAAAAATCTACAAAATGCCAGTACGTACTCGCCAGTTCAATCGGTACTGTATTGTAGTTTCTAACCGAACTGCTGAATGCTTTTAAAAAAAGTATCAACAAAACAATTATTCCTCCCAAAACATGCAATGCATGTAATCCTACAATTATAAACAAAAACGAAAACGAAACATTTCCCTGCAACGTAATTCCTTTTTGATATAATTCGTTAAATCCAATTATCTGTAACACTACAAAAAGAACTCCCAAAAAAAACGTTACCATCACCAGTCTCCTGTAATTCAGCATGGCACGTTGCTTAAAAGCCTTTAATGCCTGCCATATGGTTACACTACTTAAAACCATCACCGCCGTTGAGTACCAAAAAACCTTAGGCAGATCGAACGATACCCAATTGGGTTGATTACGTTTTACGATATACGCACTTGTAAACCCTGCAAACATCATAATAATGCTTGCAATGCCCACCCAAAGTGTAAACTTGTGCGGATGTATTCTTTTTCGTTGTTCCATCACCACTGTACTCATACCCCTAACCCCTAAAGGGCAATTTTTTGTTATTAATTTTTGTCCCAAACATTTGTTCTTCTTTCAACATCGTTGTGTCACTCCCTTGTACGGCTTGCTCTTAATGAGCTTTATCTGCCAACAACGACAAAAACACGATCATCAAATAAAAATAAGAACTGAACATCACTTTTCTGGCACTCTTCACATCCATCTTTATATATAGCAACACGCTCACAAAAACCATCCATAAATTACAAGCCAATAATATCCATAAACTGATTGCACCGCTTATGTGATAATAATACGGCAATACTCCCACCGGTATCATCAATGTGCTGTACATGATGGTTTGTATTGCTGTAAACTTCGTCGGCCCTTTATCACTTGGCAATAATTTAAATCCTGCTTTGGAATAATCCTGGTGCGCTACCCAGGCAATTGCCCAAAAATGAGGGAATTGCCATAAGAACTGTATCGCAAACAAGATCCATCCGCCCGCATTTGTATAATCACCATGATTTGTATGAATAACCGCTACGGGGTTTATTTCTCCTGTAGCTGCCACCCAGCCGATCAAACAAGGTAAAGCTCCCGGCAATGCGCCAACCAATACCGCAACAGAGTTCACTTTTTTTAATGGTGTATAAACATACCCATACAAAAACAAACTTGCTATGCCCAATAATGCGCTGGAAATATTAAACACAGACCACAAGATAAAACCGCCCAATATTCCTGCAATCATTGCAAAAGTATGTGCTTCACTTACGCTCATACGGCCGGATGCAACCGGACGTTTAGCAGTGCGTTTCATCATGGCATCGGTATCTTTTTCCATTGCCTGATTAATAGCATTGGCAGAACCCGTTATCAACATGCCTGCAACAAAAAGTAAAAGAACTGATAGTAAGTTAAACGTTACATTCGGTGCCAGCAGGTAACTTACTACTGTACTAAACACCACCATAAAACTTAAAGTGAACTTGATCAACTGAAAGTAATCTTTCACCTTAGCTGCCAATGCAAACGATGTTGAATTGGATATGGTAGTTTTATCCTGCTGCTCCTCCATAAAGAACTTCAAATTATTTTACTCCTCTTAAGTCCCCTTTCAGGGAATTTAGGGATTAATGGCTTTCGCTCTCATCTGCACCAATAGGTACATTTTGCGGAATAAATTCTTTTCCGTCTTTCGCATAATCATAAGCCCCACGGAATACTTCAGGTATTTCACCCGGCCAGTTTCCGTGACCCGGACGAATAGGTGTTGTCCACTCCAATGTATTTGAACCCCATGGATTAGGAGTAGTAACTTTTCTTCCTTTAAAAATGCTATAGAAGAAATTAAATACAAACAACAATTGCGTAGCAAACACGATCATCGCAACAAAGCTGATGAACTGGTTCAATCCTGCAAACATTTTAAATGATTCCCATCCTGAATAATCGTAATAACGGCGAGGCATACCTGCTAATCCTTCGTAATGCATTGGCCAGAAGATCAAATAAGCACCGATGATCGTTACCCAGAAATGGATATATCCCATGGTATTATTTAAATAACGGCCATACATTTTAGGGAACCAATGATATACGCCTGCAAACATTCCAAAGAAGGATGCCACACCCATTACAATATGGAAATGTGCAATAACAAAGTATGTATCGTGCAAATGAATATCTAAAGCGGAGTTACCCAGGAAGATACCGGTTAAACCACCACTGATAAATAAGCTCACAAAACCAATGGCAAACATCATTGGCGGCGTAAACCGAATATTCCCTCGCCATAAGGTAGTTAACCAGTTAAATACTTTAATGGCAGATGGAACCGCAATTAATAGTGTTAATAATACAAAGAATGCTCCTAAGAATGGATTCAACCCTGTTACGAACATATGATGTGCCCATACCAAGAAAGCCAATATCGCAATAGCAAATAAAGAACCTACCATCGCCATATAACCAAAGATAGGTTTACGGCTATGTGTTGCTAATATTTCTGATGACATTCCCATTGCAGGCAATAAGATGATATATACTTCAGGGTGACCCAGGAACCAGAATAAGTGCTGGAATAAAATAGGGCTACCGCCTTCATTCGGCAATATTTTACCATTAACTACTATATCACTTAAATAAAAACTCGTACCTAGATTTCTATCAAACAATAATAAAATTGCACCTGATAATAATACAGGAAAAGATAACACTCCTAATACAGCCGTAAAGAACAAAGCCCAAATAGTTAATGGCATTCTCGTCATGCTCATTCCTTTTGTACGAAGGTTAAGAATGGTAGAGATATAATTCAAACCACCTAATAAAGAACTTACAATAAACATTGCCATACTTACCAGCCACAAGTCCATACCAATTTTAGATCCTATTGATGCTTCTCCTAATGCACTCAACGGAGGATAGATCGTCCAACCGCCTGCTGCAGGACCTGTTTCTACAAATAAAGAAGAGAACATGATGATAGATGCCAAAAAGAAAAACCAATAGCTCAACATATTCAACATGGGTGAAGCCATATCTCTTGCACCCACCTGTAAAGGAATTAAAAAGTTAGCAAAGGTTCCGCTTAAGCCGGCTGTTAATACAAAGAATACCAATATGGTTCCGTGCATGGTAACCAACGCATAATAGAACTCAGGAGAAATCTTTCCTCCTTTTGCCCAATGTCCCAAAATATCTTCCAACCAAGGGAAAGTAGATTCAGGATAACCTAATTGCAAACGAAACAACACCGAAAACAATCCACCAATAATAGCCCAGATAATACCGGTTATTAAGAATTGTTTAGAGATCATTTTATGATCCTGGCTGAAAACGTATTTGGTAATAAACGTTTCGTGATGGTGATGTTCGTGATGCGCATCATCGTGTCCGTGATGTGCATCTGTTGCATGTAATGTAGCCGCGTTACTCATAGTCTTTTTGAATATTTTCTATTCTCTAATAATATTTTATTTAGTTGCAGACAGCATCGCTGTTTTACCTTTTTCTGTACTGTCTGCAGGTGCTGCAGGCACTGGTGGTTTCTTTTCCGGATATACCGTGTAGTATTCCGGGGTTTGCTGAGCCAACCATTTTTTATACTCTTCTTCTGATTCTACAATAATTACACCCCTCATAGAGAAGTGGCCCTTACCACACATCTGATCGCAACTGATCTCGTAAGCAAAATTAGGATTGCCGGTCCTTTTCTTCATTTGTTCTGTAGTATACAAAGGAGTAAACCAAAGCGTAGTTGGAATACCGGGAACCGCATCCATTTTCATTCTGAAATGTGACAACCCGACATCATGAATTACATCCTGTGAATTGATAACTAATTTAATTGGTTTGCCAACAGGTATGTGCATTGTTCCGCCAACGTGAATATCATCTAAGCTTGCTTTATCACTAAAATCAATACCTAAGCTATTTGCTCCTTGTGTTAATTTATAATCTTTATGACCTAATATTCCATCAGGTCCGGGATAACGAAATTCCCATCCAAACTGGTGCCCTGTAACTTCCACTTCAACTGCATTATCAGGTGCCGGACCCGTCATCTTAAACCAATACTTTAAACCAAATACTACCAGTACCGTTAAGAAAATAGCAGGAACGGTTGTCCATAATAATTCCAGCTTGTTGTTATGAGGAAAATAAAATGCTTTGCGATTATCTTTTTCCTGGTATTTAAACGCAAACCAGAAAAGCAATACCTGCGTAATTACAAATACCACCCCGGTTACGCCAATGGTAATGTACAGCATCAGATCAATTTTCTTTCCTTGTTCAGAAGCAGACCCTTGTACAAATAATGTTTTACCATAGTAAAAATCATTGCATACCCAAACACCGATCAAACCCAGGATCAAAAATGTGATCATCAAAAAAGCATTGATCTTGTTGTTTTGTTTACGAGCTGTTTCTTCTCCTTTTAAAACACTAACGTATTCGCTCGCCTTCGAGATTTGAAAGATGATAACGAATATCATCACAATAATCGCTACTAACAAAATTCCTGTCATGATGCAAAGTTATTTTACTAATTCTATTTTTATTTTATTATGACACAAGCATTATCACTTTATTCAACATCGTTGTGTCACTCTCTTCAACCGTAAATTTTTATTCAGCCTATTGATAATTCTTAATTATCAATTATAATTTATTAGGTATGGTGTATTATACTTTCTTTTAAGAAAGGATGATTTTTTGCCAACAATGGATTCTTTGTTAAATACACACCCACTCTCCACATTATAATACCTACAAACAAAGCACCGATACCAAATTCAAAGAATGATAAATGAGCATTTTCTTTTAATGTGCCAGGCATTACCATTTGCCAGAAATCTATCCAGTGTCCGAATATGATCAATACGGCCATGAACGTCATTAATGTCCAGTTACGTTTAGAGCCTTTCTTCATTAATATCAAGATCGGGCAAATAAAGTTGATGATCAGGTTCAGGAAGAATATTCCACGGAAAGGACCCTGCACTCTTATTTTAAAGTATCCTGTTTCTTCCGGTATGTTCGCATACCATATCAACATGTATTGAGAGAACCATAAGTATGTCCAGAAAATAGAGAATGCAAACATGAATTTACCTATATCATGTAAATGCTCGTCTGTAACATATTCTAGTTGTCCCCTGTTTTTTAAGAAGATAACAAACAATGCCATCAATGATAAACCAGATACAAATGAGCTCGCAAAAGTATACCAGCTAAACATGGTGCTGTACCAATGTGCATCAATGCTCATTAGCCATAACCAGGGAATGGTTGAACCTACTGTTAAACCAAAAAATATAAGATAAGCAGATCCGTAAGTAATATTAGTAATGTTCCATTTCTTAGCTGTTTCATAATCCATTGGGCCGCCTTTGTCACTTTCCAAACTAAGGCTACGCATTTTTTGTCCTAAAAACCACCATAATCCAATTGTAATAACCGACCAGATGGTAAAGAATTTTGGATTTAAAAAGCCGTGTTTACCATCCAATATTTTATCGTAAAGCGAAGAGCTTTTATTATACACTTCATTATCTGTCCAATGATAAATATCGTGATGCCCTCCCCAAACAATTGCCATCAATACCACAAAAGCAATAATGCCTAATACAGGTAATACACTCGAAATCGCTTCCGGCACACGACGAAAAGCAACCTGCCATCCGCCCCATGCTAAAGTAGTAATACAAATAAAGAACATGCTTGCATTTACTATTAATAGCCAAAACACACTGTTTTGTAATAACACTGCCCAAAAGCGTGTGCTGTCCGTTATCCCTTCGGAATGACCAAATGGATGGTATGCTATTGCCCCGTATAACAAGGCTATAACACCGGCAACTATAAGGCCTATCGTCCACTTTTTATATCCTGCCGGTAATTCGAATGAATGATTACTCATTTAAACTTCTATTTTGAATGAATGCTTTTAATTATTTTTTAGTTACTGCTGCGCTGTCCGCTACTGGCTTTGCTTCAGGCTTTGGTTGCAACGAACGAATGAATTGTATGATCATCCAACGTTGCTTTCTATCCAATTGCGAAGCATAGCTTCCCATGTTTCCCTGTCCGTAGGTCATTATATAATAAATATGCCCATCGCTGTAAGTTGCGGCAGCGCTCATTATACTTTTTACACCACCGATTTTTGCAGCCACCGGTCCGTTTGCTTCTGCTTTTGCACCATGACAAACCGCACAATTAATATTAAACAAGCGGGCTGCTTCAATGCTATCTTTTGTTACCAAAGGAGGTAAAGGATTTTTAATGCTTTCGCTTACTCTGTATCCTGTAGAATCTATTTTACCATTTGCATCGGCTGTTGGAGGAGGTGCTAAGAAAGGAAAATCATCATCATGCCCTCTTCTGATAGTGCTATCTACCGGTAAACGATTATAAAATATTTTATGACCTAATTCAGCAGTATCATCCATAAAAACAGCAGAGTCTAAACCGGCGTACGTTTCTACCGCACGGCTATAAGCCATATCAGGCATATATACTTTGCCAGGCTCCTTCTTACTATCACAACTCGTTACCGTAACAATAACTCCAATTATAATAGCTGTTAAAAAAGTAATTCGTTTCATTTATAAATTATCTTAAATAATTATCAATTTCAATTAATATCCCGGCTCGTATTCTTTGTATAGTTTTTGTTCTTTATCGTATGTTCCGATCCACCAGCCTGATTCTACTGTTTGAACATTTACATCTGACGCTCCTGCATTTTGTAAAAAGCTTTGTACTTCTACATCGTTTGTTTTATCGGTGCATTCAATAACCATAACAAATGCATCATCGGTAGCTCTTGAGCTAAACACGTGCTTTTTTACAAATGGCGCTATCTGGCACAAATAACAAAACGTCAATACCATACCTACTGCAGAGAACAATACCGTTAACTCAAACGTAATAGGAATCCACGCCGGTAAAGAAAAGTGTGGCTTACCGCCAATGTTTAACGGCCAGTCTTTTGCCAATATCCAGCTGATACCACTTAACGCAGTAGTTGTTCCGGTAATAGCGTAAAAGAAACCGGCAGTGTGTAAGCTTGTTTCACGTAAGCCCATTGCGTGGTCTAAACCGTGAACAGCAAAAGGCGTATACACATCGTGTATTTTGTATCCTGACTTGCGGGCATTTTTTACCGCAGGGAACAATACCTTTTCATCATCAAAGCTTCCTACCACAAATTTTTTAATTCCACCAGCCATATTAATTTCTAATTATTAATTATAAATTATTAATTCTAATGAGCATGTTCTACTTCGTCATGATAAAACTTCTCTGCATCCGCTTTTTCAATATCCGTCATTTTACGCTTATAGTTCTCACCGCTTGTTTTCAATACATACTTAATTTCCGCCACTGCAATTACAGGGAAGTATTTAGCAAATAAGAAGAAACAAGTAAAGAACAATCCGAACGTTCCTAGATAAAATCCTATTTCATAAGGAGAAGGACTATAGTACGTGCTCCACGATGATGGTAAATAATCACGATACGTAGATGTAACGATGATCACAAAACGTTCGTACCACATACCGATGTTTACAATAATACTCATGAAGAAAGTAAAAGGAATATTTCTTCTCAGCTTACGGCTCCAGAATACTTGCGGAGAAACCACGTTACAGAACATCATTAACCAATAGCTCCATCCGTAAGGACTGTTGATGTTTACACGGTTTTGGCTGAATGCCCACCATTCGTAAGGATTTTGTCCGTACCATGCAACAAACAACTCGGTTAAGTAGGCAATACCCACAATAGAACCGGTTAATACAATAACCTTATTCATTGCTTCGATATGACCCAATGTGATATAATCATTCAGATAAAAAACTTTACGTAATACGATCATCAATGTTTGCACCATTGCAAATCCACTAAAGATCGCACCCGCCACAAAATAAGGAGGGAAGATAGTTGTATGCCAACCAGGAATTACTGAAGTGGCAAAGTCAAAAGATACGATCGTATGCACCGATAATACAAGTGGAGTACTCAACCCCGCTAACACCAATGATAAACTCTCATGACGTTGCCAGTGTTTGGTACTTCCGCTCCAACCAAATGAAGCGATACCGTATAATAATTTACGTGTTTTAGTTTTAGCCCTGTCGCGGATGGTTGCCATATCAGGAATCAAACCACTATACCAGAACAATAATGATACAGTGAAATAAGTAGAGATCGCAAACACGTCCCAAAGTAATGGTGAGTTAAAGTTAACCCACAAAGGACCGCGGGTGTTTGGATAAGGTAATACGAAAAATGCCATCCATACACGACCCATATGCCAGATCGGGAACTGACCCGCACACATTACCGCAAAAATTGTCATCGCTTCCGCAGCTCTGTTCACACCTGTTCTCCAACCCTGGCGGAATAATAATAGAATCGCAGAGATCAACGTACCGGCGTGACCAATACCAACCCACCAAACGAAGTTGGTAATATCCCAACCCCAACCGATGGTTTTATTAAGGTTCCACTGACCGATACCATAAGTAACCTCACGATAAATACTATACACTCCAAACATCAGCAATGCCACACTAATGTAAAAACCAACATACCACAAACGGCTTGGCTTTGCCTCAATCGGACGTATAATGTCTTCCGTTACCTGGTGATAGGTTTTCTCGCCATCTACCAACGGTTCCCTTAATTGCGATTCGTATTTTAATAATGACATATCTTTTAAGCCTTCGGCTATTTTTTATTTTGTTGTCAACTATATTTCTTTAATCAACACCGTTGTGAACTTGTTCTGTTATCTATTTCTTTCAGTAAAAGAATGAGATAATCTCACGCAACGGCGCCTTTTTATTAAGCTTCTGCCTTTTCGTTCGTTACTTTTCTATCCGTATTCTTGATCTTCGCCATGTAACTAACGTTAGGGAGTACGTGCAGTTGTTCCAACACGTAGAACGTACGATGCTTGTCTGCTCTTAATTTCGATACTTCACTTTCGGGATCGTTCACATTGCCGAATGTGATACAACCTGAGCTACAAGCCTGTGCACAAGCTACTTTTACATTACGAACCAAGCTTGGATCCTGCGCTTTCTTCGCTTGTAATTTACTATCCTGTAAACGCTGTACGCAGAAAGAACATTTTTCCATAGTACCTCTTGAACGAACGGTAACATCCGGATTCAATACCATTCTTGTTAGGTCTTCGTTCATCTGAAATACTGCAGGATCTAATCCATTTTCTGCAGAACCCATCAACGGTTTTTGGTTATCAGGGAAACTATCAGCGCCGGTGAAATCTAACCAGTTAAAGCGACGAACTTTGAACGGGCAGTTGTTAGCGCAATATCTTGTACCGATACAACGGTTATAAGCCATTTGGTTTAATCCTTCACTGCTGTGGTTGGTAGCGGCTACCGGGCAAACGTTTTCGCAAGGTGCATTATCGCAATGCTGACACAACATTGGCTGGAACACCACATCCGGATTTTCAACATCACCGGTAAAGTAACGATCAATACGTAACCAATGCATTTCGTGCGCAGCCTTTACCTGCGATTTTCCTACAACTGCTACGTTATTTTCAGCGGTACAAGCCACTACGCAGGCGCTACATCCTGTACAGGTAGTTAAATCGATACTCATACCCCATTTAATTCCCGGCTTATCGTGCTGAGGATAAATGGTAGCATCTTTTACAAAATCTGTATGTCCGTAAGGAATTAATTTTTCTCTTTCTTCATTTGGTTCTTTTAAAACTTCTTCAGGGTTTTTGATAAACTCTTCTAAAGTAGTTTCGTAAATAACAGGGCGACCTTCTGTAAAGCCATGCACTTGTGTTTGAGCAATAATATAAGTGTTGCCTGTTTTTTCTGCTTTTACTACAGAGGAGTAACGGCGACTGATCCCATCATACGTTACAAAAGGATAAGCGTTAAAACCTGCACCTGCAGCTGCTCTTCCTATATAGTCACTCGTGTTTTTATCATCTGCACTTTGACGACCATAACCAACAGCCACTGCGATTACACTTGGATGAACTCCCGGAATGATCAACACCGGCAATTCTCTTGAAATATTATTTAGTGTAACCTTGATCGTTGGCTTTTCTGGATGTACTTCATAAGCATCTCCCTGGCGTTGATTTTTTACAACATCAATGCCTAATAATTTTTCTGCCAATGCAGGGCTTATAACAGCATAGTTATCCCAGGTTACTTTAGTGATTGGGTCTGGCAACTCTTGTAACCAAGGGTTATTTGCCTGGTTACCGGTTCCCATTGCAATTTTTTGATACAATACCAATTCAATAGTATCTGCACCGCTAACTTTTTCAGCGCTCAATTTAGAAGTTGCTTCAGCCAATTTTGCATTGCTGAAAGTGATTGTTGTAGAAGCAACGGCTGCTACTGCAGCAGCAAGCAATGCTGGTTCAATCACACCATCCTGCAATGCTTTAAAGTAAGCATCTTCACTACCTAATTTGCTGATCCAATATGCTTTGAAATAATTGTCGTAGCTGGTATTGTTACCACTCCATTTTAATAAAGAAGTCTGGAATGGACGCGTTTTAAATAAAGGGTAAATTGTTGGCTGAAGAATGCTGTAATAACCGGTTTTAGGTTCAGCATCGCCCCAGCTTTCCAACCAATGAGGAGAAGGAGCAATGTATTTTACCAGCTCCGTTGTTTCATCCATCGTTGCATTGAACGAAACAGTTACACCAACATTTTTAAGTCCGCTGATGAATTTATCTTTTGCGTAATAATTATAAACAGGATTAACACCTTGAATGAACAACGCACCGATAGCGCCGGAATTCATGTCTGCAACCAACGCTTCAAAATCTGCGTCTATGCCTGCACGATAGTTGGAGGTTACCGACCAATCGATTGTTTTGCCATAAGCACCAATAGCTTCGTTAATTGCGTTTACAACTATCTGAATATTTACATCGTTGCTACCGCTTACTACCAATGCTTCGCCTTTGTGAGCTAATAATTGTTCAGCAGCTAAATCAATTCCTTTTTTCAACTTCGCATCGCTGATGCTTACTTCTGCACCGCCGCTTACTTTAGCTAATAAAGCCAAAGCAACCGCTGCTTTTTCAGAAGGTTTGTGTGCAAAGCGATCATCTGCGTTACTACCGGTCATACTCATGTTGCTTTCAAACTGAATATGGCGGCTTAATTCAGGCTTTTCGCCTTTTATCTTTTTAGTTTGTGCATATTGATGACCGAATTCTACAGGACTTAACCAGGTGCCTAAGAAATCAGCCGCCAGGCTCACAATTACTTTTGCATTATCAAAACGGTAAGAAGGAATTGCTTTTTTACCGTGAGTAGCTTCATTCGCCAACAACATACCGCTGTAGCTCACCGCATCGTATTGTACGTGACGGCTTCCGGCAAATTTTGCTTTAAACTCTTCAATTAATTTTAAAGTAGAGGGAGAGTTGATAGTAGAAGTTAATAATACTACAGGCTTTGCCCCGATACCAGCTATTGCATCACCCACCAATTTATCGAATGCATCAAACGTAGTTACTTCTTTAAATGTACCGCCATCTTTTTGTAAAGGAAAACGTAAACGTGTTGTATCGTATAGATCCAACACAGAAGCCTGAACAGCCGCACTGGTACCGCCTCCTGTGATCGTTGATAATTCATTTCCTTCTATCTTGATCGGACGACCATCTCTTTGTTTTACAACAACGGGAACTGCATCGCCTTCATTAATATAAGTAGAAGCATAATAGTTAGCAACACCCGGAACCACCTCATCGGACTTATGCAAATAAGGAACTGCTTTACGCACAGGCATTTCGCAGCTTGCTGCAATCATTGCTGCGGCAGTGCTGAAACCTAAATATTTAAGGAAATCTCTACGTGGTGTTTTTGCATCCAGCATCCCGGTATCTACATCCTCAAACGGCAATAGATCTTCCTTAAACTCATTCTTGTTCGACTCCTCAAAGGATTCAGTATGATTTAATTCTCCGAAACTTTGCCAATATTTTTTTTCCATATTATACTAATTCGATAATTCTTTTAATAATGTGCTAATTCGATAATGTGCTGATATGCTAATTCTTCAATTGTTAGTTTCTGCATTTTCACCAGTACATTAGCAATATTAGCTAATTAGCATATTGCTTAGTAGTGACATTTTTGACACTCCGTTCCACCGATCTTTTCAACGGTTACGCTATCGATCTTACCTGATTTTATATCGTTGTGGAATTTTTCGTAAATGCTGTAAAACTTATTGCCTTCGCCGGTTTCTTTATTGTAGAAATCCACTTTGGTAGTTCTGTGGCAATTGATACACCAGCCCATACTTAAAGGACTAAACTGGTAAACTTGTGGCATATCCTGAATTGGTCCGTGGCAGGTTTGACATTGTTGTTTACCCACCATTACGTGTTGACTATGATTGAAATAAACGTGATCAGGAAGGTTATGAATTTTTACCCATTGAATTGGTTTGCCAGGCTTGTCGTATACTTTCTTTACTGGATTCCATCCGGCATATTCATATAATTTTTGAATTTCTCCTGTAGCATCTACCTGGGAACCGTCTTCTCTTAAAATAGGTTCGCCGGTATATTCTTTAATTCCTTTGTGGCAGTTCATACAAACATTCACCGAAGGAATACCTGCTGTTTTGCTGTATTGTGCATTGGTATGACAATACAAACAGCTTATCTGGTTAACACCTGCATGTACCTGGTGAGAATAATAAATAGGTTGTTCAGGCTGATAATTTTGTTGACGACCCAAGCCAATCGCAGCATCAATTACAAAATAACCACCTATCAGGAACAATACTAAAATACCCGCCATCAGGTAAGTTTTGTTACGATAGAAAGGAACCGGTTCTGAACGGCGAATGCCTTCTTTTTCATCTGATAATTTACGAAGGCTGCTGTTTACCTGCAATAGGATAAATGCAATTACCGCTAATATGATAGTAAGAATACCGTATAATAAAGAATTGTCTTCTCCTGTTCCACCATTAGGAGTCTTTGTTGGTGCAGGTTTTTCGTATTTATCTGCCCAATCTAAAATTGCTTCAACATCTTTTTTACTAAGATTGGCTTCGCTTTGCTGAGTCATTACCGATTGAAACCTAGCTTTCAAAGCCATCGCATAAGGGTCGCTGTTTACCATTGAATTGGTATTGTAAACCCATTTATAAACCCAGTCTTTACTTGGTTCTCTATCGCGAGCTCCTTTTAAAGCCGGACCGGTAAAGTCTTCTAAAGGCCTATGGCACGATGCACAATTCGCCTTAAACAAGGCTTCACCGTCTTGCGCAAAACTTATATTAAATAGAGAAAAAGAAAAAACGAATAATAAACTTATGAACGCTCTTGTAATGATGTTTCGGTAACAACTCATATAGTTAATTCGGATGCTTGTGTGGAAAAAAATCCTATTTCGGTTGCAAAAATAAGCCAGTAAGATGATATAATATCAACATTTTTAAAAAAAATTTATCCGCATCTGGCTTGAGTTTCAGCCGATTTTGGGTTTTTTGTTAAGATGATTGTCATATTTTGGTCAACTGGTCCCGATACTCATATTTTATATTTTTTTTATGTCGGTTTTAGTTGGGAACGTTCCCGATTTCGTAAATGAATAGAACATAGATTCCTCCGATTTTTATGATTTGACAAAATAAAAATCTTCGGAAATCAGCAGTATTATAACACATCGACGTTCTATTCATCAAATTTCTGTTTCACCATTATTTAATTCACCTTTGTGCCATGTCATCATCCAGTGTTATGCATATTGCCATTTTTGCCAGCGGGGCAGGAAGCAATGCGCAAAAAATAATCGATAGGTTCAGAAGCTCATCTCACATTAAAATTGCTTTGATCGTTTGCAATAAAGAAGGTGCCGGCGTTTTGAATATCGCCAAAACCGAAAAGATCCCATCACTATTAATAAATAAAGAACGTTTTTTTAAAGGCGATGCTTATTTACCGGAATTAAAAGAACATCACATCGACTTTATAGTACTGGCAGGTTTTTTATGGAAAATTCCCCTGGCATTGATACAAGCCTATCCAAATAAGATCATCAATATTCATCCTGCATTATTACCTAATTACGGCGGCAAAGGAATGTATGGGCATTTTGTGCACGAAGCTGTAATTGCTGCTAAAGAAAAACAAAGCGGCATTACCATACATTATGTAGATGAATTGTATGACCACGGTAATATTATATACCAGGCAACCTGTGATATAGACGAAGCCGATACTCCTGATTTGCTGGCAAAAAAAATTCATGTATTGGAGCATTTACATTTTCCAAGAGTTTTGGGAGAATTGATAGAATTGCAAAATCGCAGTTAAAAAATTAACCCTTTGCTTAAATGAGTTTTTATTACACGAATTTTAGCGAATTACACGAATGAGATACCACAAAGGATTTTCGTTTTTAGGTTTTTTTCTTTTACTCATGCTCACCAATAGCAGCATGGCGCAATTCATCGTAAGTGGTAACGTGTATGACTCTTCCAAAGTTGTTCCCGTAAAAAACGTAATTGTCAAAAGCAGCTTTGGCAGTACAACAAAAACCGATTCATTAGGGCATTATGATATTATGGTGAGAGAGGAGGATTCTCTTACTTTTATTTATAATAACAAGTCTACTTTAAAATTTTCTGTTAAGCAAATACAAAACCTGGCACAATTTGATATTTCCTTACTGGTACGGGTAAACGAAAAATATAAAATATTAAAAGAAGTAAGAGTTTATAGTAATACATACCGACAGGATTCATTGGAAAACCGCATTGATAACAGAGATGTATTTGGTTATCAAAAACCTGGCATCAGCACTACCACAGACAGCTATTCCGGTGGTGCCGGATTAGACCTGGATGAGTTGATCAATGTGTTTCGCTTTAGAAGAAACCGCCAGCTGCAATCTTTACAAAAAAGACTGGAAGAAGAGGAGCAGGATAAATACATTGATTATCGTTTTAATAAACGATTGGTAAAAAGGATTACACGCTTGGACAGTGCAGAGCTGGACACCTTTATGAAGATCTATCGTCCTGATTATTTATTTACCAGCACCAGTTCTACGGTTCAGTTCTATCAATACATTCTCGATGCATCGTATCAATTTAAAAGCGAAATGCTGATGCAGAAAAAAAAGGAAGAACAATAAGTTCATCTCTCAAACAATCTTTATCCTGTATATTTGCCCCACGTTCTTTGCATACTACAATCAGATATTGGTTTCCCTAACCGGAATTAATAAGGAACCGTGTGAAAATCACGGGCTGTCGTGCAACTGTAAGTAACAAAAAAGTTTTGTCAATCAAATCCATTGTCTTGCCTAAGGCGAGATGAGAAGGAGACAAAATGTTACAAGCCAGGAGACTTGCCTATATCTTAATGACACAGCTTTCACGATATAAAGTTTGGTTGCGTATTGAAATTCTTTCCTGTAAGGGAAACGTCTGTCTATTCACCTTTTCTATTCTTTTATTGTACCGCTGTGCTGTTTGCAAATAGCATCATTAATTGTTTCACGATTTAAACAAAAAAAATGCAAACACACAATCTTGGTTATCCCCGCATTGGTAACCACCGCGAACTGAAAAAAGCCTGCGAGCAGTATTGGGCAGGCAAAATTTCTGCAAACGAATTGCAGCAAACTGCACGAAGCATTCGTGTACAAAACTGGGAAGCACAAAAGAATGCCGGCATTGATGTAATTCCCTGTAATGACTTTTCTTTTTATGATCATGTATTAGACACCTGCCTGATGGTAGGCGCTATTCCCAAGCGCTATCATGACCTGTTAATTCAAAAACAATTGTCCGAGGTCGATCTGCTTTTTGCTATGGCAAGAGGTTATCAAAAAGACGAGTATGATATTACGGCAATGGAGATGACCAAATGGTTTGATACCAATTATCATTACATCGTCCCGGAGTTTTCCATCAATCAAAGCTTTACTTTTTTTTCAGAAAAAGTTATTAATCAATTTAACGAAGCAAAGAGAGAAGGATATACTGCAAAGCCTGTTTTATTAGGCCCGGTTTCATTTTTGTTATTAGGTAAAGAGAAAGAAAAGGGCTTTCATCGGCTTGATTTGATCAATAAATTATTGCCTGTTTACAAAGAAGTAATTAAGAAATTGGATGATGGCAATGTATTTTATTTACAGTTAGATGAACCTTGCTTGTCATTAAATCTTACAGAGAAAGAACAGCAGGTATTTACAAATGTTTATAAGGAATTGCAGAAAGAGTTTTCGCATATACATTTTATTGTAGCCGGCTATTTTGAATGTTACGGAAAAAATTTACAAACAGCAGTAAGTCTTCCTGTTAAAACATTGCATTTGGATTTAGTGCGTTGTCCATCGCAGTTAGATGATATTCTAACAAACGAATTCATTCAATCGAATAAACAACTTTCATTGGGTATAGTTGATGGTAGAAATATCTGGAAGAACGATTTTGAACAATCATTGACAATCATAAAAAAAGCAATTGCAGCAATTGGTAAAGAACGCTTGTGGATCGCTCCGTCATGTTCTTTATTGCATACACCATGTGATTTAGATTTAGAAACAAACGAACTATGCCTTCCTTTAACAGTAAAAAACTGGATGGCATTTGCTAAACAAAAATTAGATGAAGTAGTAACATTAGCAAAGCTCGCAACCGACGAACCTTCTGAGCAAGCATTAAAAGCATTGGAAGAAAATAAGCTGGCAATAAAAGATAGAAATACCTCTTCATTAATTCATAAACCAAATGTAAAGTCAAGAGTTCAACATTTAACAGCAAAAGATAACCAACGTGAAAGTGTATTTGCAATAAGAAAACAATTACAACAAGAATTATTACAACTTCCATCTTTCCCAACAACAACCATCGGTTCTTTTCCTCAAACAAAAGAAGTAAGAAGCTGGAGAGCCAAATGGAAAAAGCAGGAATTAACTGATAATGAGTACAATAATCTATTAAAAGCAGAAACAGAAAAAGCCGTTCGCTGGCAGGAGGAAATTGGTTTGGATGTTTTAGTGCATGGCGAATTTGAACGCAATGATATGGTGGAATATTTCGGCGAACAATTAGCAGGATTTGTTTTTACAGAAAATGGTTGGGTGCAGAGCTACGGAAGCAGATGCGTAAAACCGCCTGTTATTTATGGCGATGTGTATAGACCAAAACCAATGACCGTTGAATGGAGTGAATATGCACAATCACTTACTAAAAAATGGATGAAAGGGATGCTAACCGGGCCTGTTACGATTTTACAATGGAGCTTTGTACGTAATGATCAGCCTCGCAGCGAAACCTGCACACAAATTGCTCTGGCAATAAGAGATGAGGTTGTTGATCTTGAAAAAGCTGGAATAAAAATTATACAAATTGATGAGCCGGCAATAAGAGAGGGCTTACCGTTACGCAAAGAAAACTGGCAGCAATATTTGGATTGGGCGGTTCGTGCATTTCGCATTTCGGCAAGTGGTGTGCAGAATAGTACACAAATACATACGCACATGTGTTACTCCGAGTTTAATGATATCATTAAAAGTATTGCCGATATGGATGCGGATGTCATTACGATTGAAACATCCCGTTCGCAAATGGAATTATTGGATGCATTTGCTTTATTTAAATATCCAAATGATATTGGCCCGGGCGTATACGATATTCATTCGCCACGTGTACCATCTAAAATTGAAATGATGGAACTAATGGAAAAAGCAAAAGCAGTTGTTCCGGGTGAACAATTGTGGGTAAACCCCGATTGTGGTTTAAAAACCCGCGGCTGGGATGAAACAAAAACCGCATTAACAGAAATGGTGGCAGCAGCAAAAGAATTAAGAGAAGCTGTTGCGGCAACCGTATAATTTTAATCCATGACGGGCTGTATATTTATAGCCTGTCATTTTAAATTTTTTTGTTTGAAGAAGCACGAAGAAAAATATTGTCCACGTTGTAAAGCTGTATTTGAGTGTAAGGTTGGTGATATCGTTAATTGCCAATGCGGTGCTGTCACAATATCTGACGAAACAAAAAGATTTTTACAAAAAACACGATATGATTGTCTTTGCAACAATTGTTTACGACAGATCAACGAAATGGTAAAATTCAGCCATCAACATTCTTTTCCTTTACAAAAAGAATTGCTGGTGGAAGGGCTGCATTATACTATGGAAAAGGGCTTATTTGTTTTTACAGAATTGTATCATATTCAAAGAGGTGCTTGTTGCGGCAACAATTGTAAGCATTGTGCTTACGGTTATCAATAAAATTTTTTTACTGTTTACGTATCAATTTTAATCTTACCAGTAAGGTATATACCCTACAACCTGCACAAAAAGCCAGAAAAGATTCCAGGAAAGCAAAAGCTGCAAATATTATTGAAAGCACTATTACTGTTTTAGAAAACCCTGTAATAATAAAAACGAATACTGCCAGCGATAAAACAAATCCTATTCCTGCAGCAAATCTTTTAGGAGCCTGATCGATAGGCTTATTAGGAATGTTTAATTTTTTTACTACAGCTCCACTCAAAATATTCAAAGGGCTTATCTTCCCATACTTAAATGCACGCAGAAAAAAATCCACCGTTAAAAAAGCAAAAACAAAATGTCCGAATTTATTTAATAGTAATGCTGTTACAACCAACAAAAACACCCACAGAGCTGTTAAGCGAACCCTGTTTTCATTAACCGGTATAAGATCAACCGGACAATCAATAGAATTTGCCATAATACATAATTTAATAGTCTATTAATTTAGCAGGCTTTGTAAAGTTATACCAAATATCTCCTTAACCGCTAATATTATATAAATACAATATCTTCTGTACTTTTGTTCAAATCATTTACAACATGGAACAAACAACTTTAGGAGTTGGTACCCGCTTACAACATACTCAATTTGGACCCGGGGTTATTGTTGGCATTCGTTACGCAACTTATCTTATCTCCTTCATTAATCATGGAATAAAAGAAATCGATAAAACCGATCCGCAATTAGATGAGATCATTCCTGAGAATGCAAGTGTTGAGGTTGAAACCGTTTCGGAAACAGAAAAATCTTTATTAAAGATTTTGCGTTTATGGGGTGGCGTTAGCGAAGTTGTTTCTTTAGGAGATCGTTGGAAAGGCGGCACTTTATTACTGCAGCCTTATGACAAAACACAAAAGGCGAAAGAAATCCCGATTGAAGATTTTTTTCACAAAGTAGTAATGTTAAGAGACAGGCTACGAGTATTGGAGCAAAATATCAATAGCAATAAAAAACTAAATGATGAAGAAAAAGTAAACATCCAGCAATATATTACCCGTTGTTATGGTTCGCTTACTACCTTTAATGTGTTGTTTAAAGATAAAGAACATTGGTTTGTGGGTGAGAAAGGAAGCAAAGAAGATTAAGAAAATTAATGGACAGTTCAATTAATTATATTGTACTTTACAAACAATCCTTTATAAAATGTTATTCAACTCATTTGAGTTTATTATATTTTTTGTTGTTGTTACTATATTGTATTTTCTTTTAGCGTTTCGTTATAGGTGGCTGTTATTATTATCGGCAAGCTGTTTCTTTTACATGTTCTTCAAACCGGAGTATATCTTAATACTCTTGTTTACTATCATAATTGATTATTATGTAGGTATTTTTTTGGAAAGAACAGCGGATCAAAAGAAAAGAAAAAGAATTTTGGTTATTTCTTTAATTGCCAACATTTCAATATTGGCAGTTTTTAAATACTATAATTTTATTAACGATAACATTACAGGACTAGCTTCTCTATTAGGTTTTAAAAATCATATTCCTTATCTGCATATGATATTGCCAATAGGGCTTTCGTTTCACACTTTTCAAGCCATGAGCTATACAATAGAAGTGTATAGAAAAAATCAACATTCAGAAAAACATTTTGGCTACTATGCTTTATACGTAATGTATTACCCACAATTAGTGGCGGGGCCCATTGAACGTCCTCAAAATGTATTGCATCAATTTAAAAAGAAATATTTTTTTGATTATGATCGCGTAGTATCTGGACTTAGACAAATGCTCTGGGGTTTTTTTAAAAAAATTGTTATTGCAGATAAATTCGCCCTTTTTGTAAATACCTATTATTCTAATTTACATGAGACTTCCTCTAGTTCAATATTCCCTATCCTCTTTTTTTCAATACAGATATATTGTGATTTTTCCAGCTATTCAGATATAGCATTAGGGGCATCAAGGGTTATGGGAATAGAGTTAATGAAAAATTTTAACTACCCATATTTTTCAGCTTCCATTACAGAGTTTTGGAGAAGATGGCATATATCTTTATCGAGTTGGTTTAGAGATTATGTGTACATTCCATTAGGAGGAAGTCAATCAAGTTCAAAATGGAAAATCTATAAAAATTTAATGATCGTTTTCATGATTTCCGGTATTTGGCACGGTGCAAACTGGACATTTATTGTGTGGGGAGCTCTACATGGTCTATTGGTTATTGCTGAAAGGATCTTTAAACTTGATAGGAATAAAGGAATACCGGCAACATTAATAACCTTTTCTATTGTTAGCCTTATTTGGGTGTTCTTTCGTGCAGAAAATTTTTCCCAGTCTTTACAGATTTTTAATAATTTAAAATATTGGAATTTCAAATACTCAGAAGGGCAGGAAGTTGGTTCGCTGATCACTTACTTAGGATTAATCTTATTTTTATTTGTTATAGAATTTATACAAAACAGAAAAAAAGTTATTACCATTTTCGAACTTATAAAACCAAAATGGGCAAGAATGATTTGTTATGTTGCCATCGTTGAAATTATTCTAATTAGCTTTAATAAATCCATCGCACAGCAATTTATTTATTTCCAATTTTAAATTTATGCGTCGTTTTATAAAATCTCTTTCTATTCTGGCGGCAATTTTTGTTGGGTATAAACTAATATTATTTGGTGCCATTATGTGGTGCAAATCCTCCCCATACAATGTTACTGCAAATTATAGGGAAAGAGACTATGGAATTAATTCTGCCAAAAACTTTATAATTGTTGGCACCTCAAACGTAAAGGCAAATTTTGACTATAACAGAATAAATAATCAATTAAATGGCTTTACAGCAAGATCGTCATCATTGACGTCTCCATGGGGATTATATTTAATGTTAAAGAATGCAAAAGCAAATAGCACATTAAATGATATTATGTTGTTTGATTTTACGTATAATATTTACGAAGAAGATAATTTTCTTCCAGCCAATACAGCTGTGTATGGATGTTTGTCTCTGGAAGATTATAAATCTGTTTTAAAATTTTCTCCAAAAATTCTTTGCAAATATTTAATTAACCAATCTGTTTTAAATTCAAACCTAATTACTTATTTTGAACTCGTATTCAATAATTGGAAGAACTCTACTAGTTCTGTACTTAACCCATTGGGGAAAAATGAATTATTAATAACACAAACTCCACATAATGGAAGTTTTTTAGATTCCTATTTCGATTGCTCTTATCCTTACAAAGCAAAAGAACAGCGAGTAGGGAATGAACTAAATATGACTTACATTAAAAAAGTAAAGAATTATATCGATGCTAATTTTAATCAGCCGCACTACTACTATCTTCCTGAGTTAAATAAAAATAATTATTCTTTTAGAACTACAGAAATAGACACTTTGGCAAATATCTTTTCTACAATAAATTCATTTTCTAGCAGCCAGTTCTTAAACAATCAAATGGATGTTCCACATTATCATCTCAATAAATGTGGTGCAACAGCAAATACTACCACTTTATTAAATTATCTTAAATCAGCTGATTATTTGCCAAAGGGATCAATAAAATAATCTACATTTAAGAGAATTTTAATTAGCTTTTATTCGTAACATTAAAATACCCTTATTATGGATTTCGGTCAATTCTTAGCAAGTTACTGGTGGATAATCGTAGTCATTCTTGCTATTGTTTTTTACAAATTTATTTTACGTGTTTTCTTTGGGATGGTGATCGTTCCCGAAGACAGAATCGGGTTGGTCACCAAAAAGTTTGCATTGGTAGGCGCCAATAAATCGTTGCCCGATGGAAGAATTATTGCTACAAAAGGTGAAGCTGGTTTCCAGGCTAAAGCGTTAGCGCCCGGTTTATATTGGGGTTATTGGCCCTGGCAATATGGTGTAGATATGCAGGCATTCACTGTTATTCCTGAAGGAAAAGTGGGCTTGATATTAAGTAATGATGGTGCAGAGTTGCCAACAGGAAATATCCTCGCAAGAAAAGTACCTTCTGATAATTTCCAGGATGCGGAAGCATTTTTAAATAATGGCGGACAAAAAGGTAGACAAACACATTTGCTTACACCGGGTACTTATCGTATCAACACCTATGCTTTTACAATTACAACGGTTGATATGGCTGTTATTCATGAAAACATGTTGGGCATTATAACTACCATGGACGGAGCGCCGATTATACAAGGACAGATCGCTGGTAAGCATATAGAAGGTCATAATAATTTCCAGGACATAGACAGTTTTTTACAAACCGGCGGTAATCGTGGGTTACAGCCACAGGTAATTTTAGCGGGTAGTTATTATTTAAATCCATGGGCAGTGCAGATCGAAGAAATTCCCATGACGGATGTTCCTATTGGTTATGTGGGTGTAGTAATAAGTTATATCGGAGAAGATGGGAAAGATCTTACCGGTGATACATTTAAACATGGTAACATTGTTGATAAAGGATTTCGTGGAGTCTGGCTGGAGCCGCTTGGCCCGGGTAAATATCCCATTAATAAATACACCATGAAGGTTGAATTGGTACCAACAACCAATCTTGTATTGAACTGGGCTACGGCAAGAAGTGAAGCACATAATCTTGATAAAAACCTATCAACTATCACTGTTCGGTCGAAAGATGGTTTTCCTTTTAATTTAGATGTGGCACAGATCATTCATATACCAGCTAATGAAGCACCCAAAGTTATTGCTCGCTTTGGCAGTATGAGTAATCTCGTATCACAAGTGTTGGAACCTACTATCGGTAACTATTTCCGCAACTCTGCTCAGGACAGTGATGTTATCTCTTTCTTATCTACCCGTAAAGAAAGACAGGTTGCAGCTAAAGAACATATTAAAGCTGTGTTAGACGATTATAATGTAAACGCTGTTGATACATTGATCGGCGATATCGTTCCTCCTGAAGCACTGATGAAAACATTGACTGACAGAAAGATCGCAGAGGAAGAACAAAAAACATATCAAACACAAAAGATGGCGCAGGAGCAAAGGCAGGGAATGGAAAAAGAAACTGCCATTGCCGATATGCAAAAGGAAATTGTAAAAGCACAACAAAGTGTAGAAATCGCACAACGTACTGCAGATGCCACCGTTAAAAAAGCAGAAGGGGATGCCAGCAGTTTAAAACTACAAGTGGATGCGGAAGCTACTGCTACTAAAATGCGGGCCAATGCCGAAGCAGAAGCTACTAAGGCAAGAGCAGGTGCACAGGCAGAAGCCACCAAGCTGAATGCCAGTGCCGATGCAGAGAAAATAAGCAAAACAGGCTTGGCAGAAGCGGAAAAAATTATGGCAATTGGTAAATCAACTGCGGAGGCGTATGAATTACAAGTAAAAGCAATGGGCGGCGACAACTTTACCCGTTATAAGATCACCGAAGAGATTGGAAAAGGCAGTATAAAAATTATTCCGGAGGTTTTAATTAATGGTGGTAATGGGGCTGATGGAAGCTTAAGCGGATTAATGGGTTTGCAATTATTGGAAATGCTACAAAAGAAAAATACGGATAAAAGTGACGGAGGAATAATTAATCCATCGGCGCCGAAGAATTAAACTATAAATTTTCCTGCAGGTTTTCTGCTGATGATAAATGGAAAATGGTTTTGATTACGGGTAAAATCGCTTGGGGGCAAAAACATTGCAGCCACTAAAAATAAATTGCATTAAAAAGCAGGAATGCTTTTTTTAAATGATCAATAATATTTATTGCATCGTTGTCCACCAATCGGAGAATTGTTGTTGCGTGTTCAAATGTACTGCTTCGCCGATCATTGGCGTAGCAATTAACAAGCTCTTTTCTTTTGCTTCTTTAGTTACCCTTATAATTGGCTCATCCCAGGAATGGTTTGCCAGCTTGAACTTTGCCCAATGCACCGGTAATAATTTTTTTGCTTTTAGATCGATGGCAGCCTGTACCGTTTCTTCCGGCATCATGTGAATATACTTCCAGCCTTTATTATATTGACCGCACTCTAAGATCGCTAAATCAAACGGACCATATTGTTCTCCTGCTTCTTTAAAATGCTTATCATAACCGCTATCGCCGCCTAAAAACAATTTCATAGTAGGCGTTTGCAGCACCAATGAGATCCATAATGAACTATTTCTTTTAAAACTTCTTCCTGAAAAATGGCGTGCAGAAACTACAGCGATAGAAAACCCTGGTTCGAGTGTTTCTTTATCATTCCAATTTTTTTCAATGATCTGTTCCCGTTTATAGCCCCATAACAGCAGATGTTCTGCAACACCAATGCCTGTAATGATCTTTTTTATTTTGGGTTGTAATTTTTTAATGGTGATATAATCCAAATGATCATAATGATCGTGAGAGATAAATAAGTAATCTATTTCAGGAATATCATTGGTTGTATAAATATCGCTGCCAACAAAGCTTTTATTGGTAAAGCTTACCGGCGATGCAGAACCGCTTAAAACCGGATCAACTAAAAATCTTTTTCCATCTATCTGTAAAAAATAAGAAGAGTGTCCAAACCAAACCAATACATTTTCATCTTTATTAAGATTCAATAGATCCGTTTTTATTGAGGGTAATTTTTGCAAAGGCTTTGCTCGTTTGCTTGATTTAAACATGAACTCGTACAATACTTTCCAGATATTGGTGTCTTCAGAAATACTCGGAGTATAACTGATATTTTGGAAACTTTTTTTATAGTTCGGCAGCTTTTTTATTTCCTTTAATCTTTGTCCCATAAGCTTTTTTCCAAAAACAGGTTGTTGCATGAATACAAATATTGCCGCAACAAAAAGAATAATTATTAGTAGAGTGATTATCATTTGTTAGATAGAACGAATGGCGGAGATAAATGTTTTAGATCAATACTTCATTAGTTTGTGAATGCTTTCTTTTAATCTCGAATACGCCATAAAATTTTTTTCCAGGTCGATATTAAAAGGAATAGGTGTATCCAAACTTGCGCAACGCATAATTGGAGCATCCAACACATCAAAACAATGTTCAGCTATCCATGCAGCTATTTCGCCGCCAATACCACCGGTCAACGTGTCTTCGTGCAATAGTAAAACTTTTCCGGTTCTGGCAACAGATGAACGAATGGCGTCATGATCCAGTGGCAGCAAAGTTCGCAGGTCTAAAATATCTATATCAATGCCGGGATTTGCTTTTACAAATTCCAACGCCCAATGAACGCCAATGCCATAAGTTATAATACTAACGTCAGCGCCTGTACGAACATGTGTTGCTTTTCCAATTGCTGTTTCATAATATTCTTCCGGAACATCGCCGGTAACGCTTCTGTACAAAGCCTTGTGTTCAAAAAATAAAACAGGGTTAGGATCGTTGATTGCTGCAATGAGTAATCCTTTTGCATCCGCAGGCGAAGAAGGATACACCACTTTTAAGCCAGGCACATGCGTGAACCATGCTTCATTGCTTTGACTGTGAAAAGGTCCTGCTCCAACGCCGCCGCCTGTTGGCATTCGTATAACTACATCTGCATTTTGCCCCCAGCGATAATATGATTTAGCAAGATTATTTACGATCTGGTTAAAGCCCATTGTTACAAAATCGGCAAACTGCATTTCAACAACACTTTTATACCCTTCAATGCTCAACCCAAGTCCGGCACCGATTATAGCGCTTTCGCAGATGGGAGTATTACGCACTCTTTCTTTTCCAAACTCCTGCACAAAGCCTTCTGTTATTTTAAAAGCACCGCCATATTCTGCAATGTCCTGTCCCATTAAAACAAGGTTAGAATGTTTTTGCATGGATTGACGAAGCGCTTGTTGAACAGCGTCGATGAAACGTAATGGGTGAGACGTGAGATCTGAAGGATCAAAAGAAGGTGCAGGCGAAGTAAAGCGTGAGCTTTTTTTTGCTTGTGGCGCTAAGTTTATGCTTTGTAGTTTAGGAGCATATACATCATTTAATTCTTCTTCAGTATTTGGTGAAACTGGTTGAGCTGTATAAGCAATCTGCAGTTCTTCTTCAATTTTAGCGTGCAAGTCGTTTCGTGTAGCCACAACTGCTTGATCGGTTAAAATTTTTTGGTCCAATAAAAAACGTTCATAGTTTTTAATGGGATCTTGCTTTTCCCATAAGTCGAATAGCCGTTGCGGAACATATTTGGTGCCGCTTGCTTCTTCATGTCCACGCATGCGAAAGGTCATACATTCAATTAAATATGGCTTTTGATACTTGATGCAATACTCTCTTACTCCTTTTATAGTATCATACACTTCCAATACATTATTACCATCAATCCGAACACCTTCCATGCCGTAACCTTTTGCTTTGTCCACTATGCTGTAACAGCGAAACTGTTCTTCGATTGGTGTACTTAATGCATAGCCATTATTTTCAACAATGAATATTACAGGAAGATCCCACACAGCGGCAACATTTAATGCCTCATGAAAATCGCCTTCGCTGGTACCGCCTTCACCGGTAAAAGCAACAGACACTTTATTTTCTTTTCTTAGTTTATGTGCTAATGCAACGCCATCTGCTAATGCCAGTTGTGGTCCCAGATGTGAGATCATTCCGCAGATGTGATATTCCTTACTTCCGAAATGAAAGCTTCTTTCTCTTCCTTTGCTATAACCGTCTTTATTGCCTTGCCATTGTTTGAATAATTTATTCAAAGGCATTTGTCGTGTGGTAAATACGCCGAGATTGCGATGCAAAGGCATTATCCATTCATCAGTTTGCAACGCCATGGTAACGCCTGTTGCTATTGCTTCCTGACCGATGCCGCTAAACCATTTTGAGATTTTTCCTTGTCGTAATAACAACAGCATTTTTTCTTCTATCAATCTTGGATAAAGAAGGCTCTTATAAAGATTGATGAGTAATTCGTTGTTATATTGTTTGCGATTGAATTGCATTTTGTTTTGTTTCTCTCAGCTTAAATTTCACACAAAGGACACAGAGAAACAACGCAATACCTTTGTTTACTTTGTATTCTTAGTGACGCTGTGTGAAATAAGTTCAATAATGGTATGCCGTACAAGGGAGTGACACAACGATGCTTAATAACAGCACAATGTTTGTTCCCAAAAATCATACACAATTTATTGGTTGTTTTTGAGAAAACAAATACAGTCGGCGAGGATAACTATTTATTACCCTTTTCGTCGGAAAAGGCTCGTTTGTGAATGAAAGAATTGAAAAATGAAAGGAATACGCTGAACAATAATGCATGCCAGAAGCTATCTACTTTAAAACCGTGTACAAAATATGCGCCGATCAAAATAATACAGGCATTGATGACAAACAAAAACAAACCGAGCGTGAAAATGGTAGCGGGTAGCGTAAATAAGATCAATATTGGCTTTACAAATGAATCCAAAATGGCTAATACAAACGCCACTATTACTGCCGTAAAAATATTGTTATTCACAATATCAACGCCCGGTAATATATACGCCAGTATAAAAACATTAACGGTAGTGATCAATATTTTTAATAAAAACTTCATTGCTTATATAACGACTAATTCGTAGAAATCTTGCGGGTTAAAATATTTTTCTGCCAACTGTTTTATTTCAGCCGCGGTAATATTTTTTATAGTGTTGACTGAACTATAAAAGTATTGTTCATCCAGGTTATTTAAAATAAGATTTTTCCATCTGCCGATGATCTGGAACGGGCCATCTAAATCACCGAGAATACTGCCCATCATAAAATTGCGTACCAATAATAATTCTTCATCACTTACTAACTTATCCTGCAATGTTTTAAGTTCATGATAAATTTCTTTGATAGCTGGCTCACAAACATCACGCCCGACTTCTGTGCTGATTATCCATGCGCTTTGCTGAATACTGTTTTGGAGATAGCTGTATATACCGTAGGTATAACCTTTATCTTCACGGATGTTGCTCATTAAACGTGAACCAAAGAAACCGCCAAGCAAACTATTCAACACCATTGCTTTTGCAAAATCAGGGTGATGGCGATTGGGAAAATCTCTTCCTACTCTTATTGAACCCTGTACACCATTATCATCGTTTTGCAAACGATATTTTTTTTCTACCACCGGAGAAGGAGATAAAAGGTCTAAAGCTGAAGGTTTTGGACGTAAGGCTAGCTTGCCAAAATTGTTATTGAGTTGTTGAAACAAATCTTTAGGTAATTTACCCGCAACAAAAATTACACAGTTACCATTTAAATAATATTGTTGGTAATATTTTTTAAGTTGTTCCGTTTGTAGTGCATCATAATCTTCGGCATTGTTATATTTTCCATACGGATGATCTTTTCCAAAAAGATAAACATCGATCATCCTGTTTGCAACAAAATCACTTTTCTTTAAACTAACAGCCAACGCTTGCTTGGTGTTTTGCTTATAGATACTCAATTCATTTTCAGGAAAGATAGAATCAGTAAGCATTTCACTCATTACAGGTAATAAGTGTGATAAATGTTTGGTTAGTGAATGCAAAGAGAAAACAGCTGTTTCATTATAACAAGCCCGCTTGCAAAATGAACCGTAATATTCAAAGTGTTCGTTTAATTGAAAGGCTGTTTTACCGGATGTGCCCGACTTTAACATGTAATTAGTTGCAGTGGCTACAGCATTTTGTGTTTCAAAACTATTGCCTGCATACAATACTAATTCCAATTGCAATACTTCCTGTACACCTGCATCTACAGCATATACTTCTACGCCATTGTCTAATACAAATTTTTCGTATGGCTTTAATTTTAGATCAAATTCTACTGCGTCTTTTATGGATGGAGCTATTGTTCTGTCGATCATCTTTAATTATTTGAATAGTAGTATAACGTATTACTATTATTGGGGTCAAAAACTTTTTTTGCTTCGTTTACAATTTCTTCTGCGGTTACAGACTGGTAATTATCGAGTTCTGTATTTATTAAGGATACATCCCCCAACAACTCGTACATGGCTAATTTGGTTGCACGATTTTCTACGCTCATGTCTTCAAAAGAAAGCAGACTTTCTGTTTTGTTGATCACTTTATGCAATTCTTCTTCGGAAATACCTTGTTGTTGTAATAATTGTAATTCATGATTGAGTGCGGCTTCAGCATCTTCCATCTTAACGCCTTTTACTAATTTGCCTTCAATAGTTAGTAAGCCTGCATCTGTGCTTCCTAAATGATAACAGCTGATACCACTGAACAATTGCTTTTCTTTTACCAATGATTGCACTAAACGTGAAGAACCGCCACCACTCAATATCTCGGTCATTAAATCAACCGTGTAATATCTTTTATCTAAACGGGGGTAGATGTGCCATACTTTATACAATGCATCCAACGGAACATTGGCGTGTACTTGTTTTTTACGGGCAATTTTTTGTTCGGGCTCAATAGGAATATTGCGTTGATATTTTGTTCCTGCGGGAATAGGACCAAACCATTTTTCAGCCAATTCTTTTATTTTATCAACTTCTACGTTACCTGCAACCACCAGGATGGCATTGATTGGTGTATAGTGTTTAAAGAAAAAGTCTTTTACATCCTGCAAGGTTGCATTTTCAACATGACTTAATTCTTTACCGATCGTCATCCATTTATAAGGATGTGTTGTATATGCCAGCTCTCTTATCTGATGCCAAACATCACCATAAGGTTTATTAATGTAATGTTCTTTAAATTCTTCGCTAACAACTTTGCGTTGCACTTCTAAGCTTTTCTCGTTGAAGCCAAGGCTTAGCATTCTGTCGCTTTCCAGCCAAAAAGCTGTTTCAATATTTTCTGCCGGCAACTGGCAATGATAGTTTGTTAGATCATTTGTGGTAAACGCATTGTTTTCACCACCTGCCAATTGCAAGGGTTCGTCATAACTTGGAATGTTGATGCTGCCACCAAACATTAAGTGTTCAAATAGATGCGCAAAGCCGGTTTTGTCAGGATTTTCATCTTTTGCTCCCACATCGTACATAACGTTGATAACCGCCATGGGCGTACTTTTATCGGGATGCACTAAAACTCGCAAGCCATTGCTTAGGGTAAATTTCTCGTAGTGAATCATGCGGCAAAGGTAAGTTACAAGAAGCAAGCTTCAAGGGATAAGATTCTTCACTGAAATATTTTATAAAATACTTTGGGGTTTTAAAATAAGGTCTAATAATTGTCCGTTCCGATTGATGTATAATCTTATTTTTTCATGAGGGGATTGCAGCAACAATTTATACTGCTGGATATTATTGCTGAAATTATTAGAAACACCTATTACAATATCATCTTTTTTTAAACCGGCTTTTTCGGCAGGAGAACCCGGTGCAATATTATCAACCACAATTAAGCTGTTTTCATAGTAAAGCGACACTCCGGTGTAAGCATAATCGAAAGCATCTCTGAAATGAGTATTAGGAGTCAAATAAATTTCCCTGTTGGGATAATTGATCATTAAATTAAAACGACGCCATAGATCATTCCCAATCAATCCACCTATATAAGGGTAAGATGTTACGTTGTAATCATCTTTATAAATATAAGCAGGTACCTTTCTAAACTTGTATTTGCCAATACGTATTTTATTCACCACTGTCAAGTGCATCTGCAATCGGCCACCAACACCTTCAGCAAAAGTGGCAACAGGTTTTCTCTTTGATAATAAAACAGCGCTATCCTGTGCAAACTGTTCGCTCATTAAAAAGCAAATACCGGCGCCGGTATCAAAATAAAAATTAAAATCGATAGGACGAGCATCTGTTAACTGTACTGATTGTATTGGAATACTTGTAAACAGAGGATGTAACAAATAGCCTTGCTTTGGATATTGAATTTTACCGGGACGGTATATTTCAATCTTTGTACTGTCAAAGTCTATTCTCACTATATACCTGTTAAAAAATCCGTAACCGATCACCCCATCAATTCTTTCTCCATATACGCTGGTAAGTAAGCTATAATCATTAATATGAAAATTTAAGCCACTGATTGCCAAGCCGGGTAAATGAAGTGTTTGATTAAATAGAAATTTTACTTTTCGTGCGCCTCCCATACCAGTAATGGTGGTATCAGAGGGTACAGGATCTAATCCATGCTCTACGCAAGTAGTTGAATCGAGCGAGATACCGCCACTACCGGTGTCTAAAATAAAATTTAATGAATCAGGAAAATTGTTCAGGGTTGCCTTCACCAATATGATACCGCCGGTAAACTGCTCAAAATTAAACGACGTCAAAAAGCTTGCCTGCGCTGCATTCTGAGCATTACAAAAATGGCATAATAAAATAAGCAGTATGCAAATTGTTTTTTTCATGGCAATTACAAATAAATATACAACCGAATGAACGTACTTTTGTTATTAATTATATAAACGGAAAATGGAACTGAATAACTTATTGCAACGTGCGTTAGACTTTGAATTTCTTTCAGTAGAAGAAGGAGTTTATTTATTTGAAAATGCACCGCTTACCGAATTAATGTATGTGGCAAATGAACTTAGAAAGAAACAAGTGCCGCATGGAAAAGTAACCTGGATCATTGATAGGAATTTAAACACTACCAATGTATGCATTGCTAATTGCAAGTTTTGCAACTTTTACAGAATACCCGGCCATTCGGAAGCATATATCACCGACATTGAAACGTACAAAAAGAAGATCGATGAAACGTTTCGATATGGTGGTGAACAGTTGTTATTACAGGGCGGTCATCATCCAGACTTAGGATTGAAATATTATGTAGATCTTTTTAAAGATTTAAAGCGATTATATCCTACGTTAAAATTACATACACTTGGCCCGCCGGAAGTAGCGCATATTACCAAGTTAGAAAAGAGTACACATCGTGAAGTATTAATGGCATTAAAAGAGGCAGGTTTGGACAGCTTACCTGGGCCTGGAGCAGAAATTTTAGTGGACAGGGTTCGTCGCTTGATCAGCAAAGGAAAATGCGGCAGCCAGGAATGGCTGGATATCATGCATGAGGCACATAAGCTAAATATTACCACATCGGCAACAATGATGTTTGGTCACGTTGAAACAATTACAGAACGTTTTGAGCATTTGGTAAAGCTACGTGAGGTACAAAGCAGGAAGCCTGAAGAAGCAAAGGGTTTTATAGCGTTTATACCATGGACGTTTCAAGATGTTGATACATTACTTACTAAAATACGTGGCGTTCATAATTTAACTACTCCTGAAGAATATATTCGTATGATCGCCATGAGCCGCATCATGTTACCGAATGTAAAAAACATACAGGCAAGCTGGTTAACAGTTGGCAAAAAAACAGCGCAACTATGTTTACAGGCAGGCGCTAATGATTTCGGCAGTATCATGATCGAGGAGAATGTTGTTAGTGCAGCAGGTGCGCCACACCGCTTTACAAGCAAAGGAATTCAGGAAGCTATAAGAGAAGCGGGCTTTGAACCTCAATTGCGCAACCAGCAATACGAGTTTAGAAAGATGCCGGAAGTAATGGAAGAGCAGGTGATCAATTATTAAATTCCAGGTTGTAACCAACAAATTCCAATTTCTTATTTTAATAATGGGATGAAAAATAAGAGCAATAAGTTTAATCCATGAAATCTTTATTCGATAATTCTACTTACACGGAAATAAAAGAACGGCTTAATAAATTATCCGAACAATCGCCTCGCCAATGGGGAAAAATGGATGTGGCGCAAATGATGGCTCATTGTATAGAAGCTTTTAAAATACCTTTAAGTGATCTTGCTTATCCCAGGATGATTCTGGGCAGAGTTATTGGCTTTATGTTCAAGTCTCAATTGTATAACGATAAGGTTTGGAAACAGGGCTTACCTACCTCTCCTGATTTTATAATCAAAGACCAGCGAAATTTTACTGAGGAAAAACAACAATTGATAACGTTGGTTGATAAATTTTATTCGGCAGGCCCAATGAAAGCGGGTAATCATCCACACCCTTTTTTTGGAAAATTTACCAAAGAACAATGGGGACAAATGATGTACAAACATTTGGATCATCATTTGAGACAGTTTGGTGTATGATAAATTTGAAAAATGAAAAAAAGCACCCTTATACTTTTTTGCATTATATACTTTTCCGCAATTACAGTTGCACAGGAATCCAGAATAAAAACAGGTAAAGCTTTTATTACAAATTTGTTGTTGGATTCATCTGTAGAAAACTTAAAAAACTACATGCCACCGATTTACCATCGCGGAAATAACGCTGATACTGTAAATAGTATATTAAAATATTTTGTTGTAGAAACTAAAAAAGAATTGGATACGTTACTTGCCGGCCAAAATTTAGATAAAATTAAAATTGTTCAATACGATACAATTGAAGCAAAACAGAAGCAGGTGTTTGGCGGCAAAAGCAATAAAAATATTTATGGTGTCCTTTTAGGAGAAACCGTTTTGACGTATCTATTATTTAAGCGAAATAAAGTTTGGTCGTTCTTTTTTATATCAAAAGGCAGTGGAGATTATTCTTATTTCATCTCTTTATAACAATAGCATCATTCATGCATACATAATACCGGTACATGCGTATGATGTAGCAAGTGTGCAGTATGGCTTCTTTTAAATAGTTTGTCTGCCAAATTGTGTTTTTTAGGAATAGCTACAATCCAATCCAGTCTTGTCCTTTCAGCAAACCAGTTTATTCCTTCTGTAACATCATTCGATTCTATTGTATGATATTCAGGTTTAAATTCCTTCAGTTTTTCACTTATCAATAACCCTTCTGTAATTTCTGCGGGCTTGTATAATTTATCTTTAGGATGCACATCCATTACATGCAGCTCAGCATTAAAATCTTTTACAATTTTTCCAAGCACATCTATTGGAGTGTTCTCCAATACTTTTTCATAATCGCAGGCAAAACCTATTTTTCGTACAGGCGTAAACGTTGCCATATAAGGAACAACCAATACAGGGAATTTTAGATAATGAATGGCTTTGATCGTGTTGCTTCCTACTAATAATTTTTCAAATTCTGTTTTACCCGTTAAACCCATTACAATAATATCAGGTTTTATGTTTTCTGCAAGATTGTTCAAGCCATCACGTAGAACGCTCATCTCTGTTTTAGTTTTTATAGTGATGGGGAACCTTAGCTTATCATGTATATCATCGACAAATGTCTGTAGCTCATGTTCCGCAGCTAATTGCATTTCTTCGCTGCCCATTATTGGAAAAACATATTCTGAAATGGAAACCGGTAACTCGTAAGCGTGGTATAACCATAGATCAGCACCATAAAAAGACGCCAGGTTTCCTGCAAATTCAGCTGCATTGAAGGCTGCATCTGAAAAATCTACAGGCGCAAGAATCGTTTTCATAACCAAGTTTTTAGTTCTCTTAAAGTTACAAAAAAAGGATGCCTTTTAAAAGAGATATCTTGATTTTTCCAACAAAGGAGGAGAAGAAGCACAACGAAAATTTCTATATTGTAATCAATTTGTTAACGGCTTCTTCCAATGTTGTGTTCTTTTTGGCAAAACAGAATCGCACTACATTATTATTGGTTTCAGTTTGATAAAAGGCTGAAACCGGAATTACTGTGACACCATATTCTTTCGTTAACCGAACTGCAAAGTCATTTTCTTTTTCATTGCTAATGTTACTGTAATCGTACAATTGAAAATAACTGCCGTAAGAAGGTAATGCTTTGAATTTTGTTTGCTGCATCAGGCCTTGGAAATGATCTCTTTTTTGTTGAAGCAATTTTCCTACCTGCAAATACGCTTCTTTCTGTTGTAAAAATTCAGCCAAGGCAAATTGTGCTGGGCTATTACAACTAAAGCAATTGAACTGATGTACTTTCCTGAATTCTTTCATTAATGATGCAGGCGCAATGCAATACCCCAATTTCCATCCGGTGCAGTGGTAGGTTTTACCAAACGAAAAACAAATAAAGCTTCGTTCCAATAGATCAGGATAACGCAACATGCTTTCATGTTGCTTGCCATCAAATATCAAGTGTTCGTACACTTCATCACTCAAAATAAAAATATTAGTGTCATTAACAATACTGCGCAATTGTTCAATATCTTCTTTACTTAAAATACTGCCGGTAGGGTTATGTGGCGTATTCAGCATTATCATTTTTGTTTTGGGCGATATCTTATTTCTCACTAACTGCCAGTCAATCTTATATTCAGGGTGGATGAGGGGAATCAAAACCGGAATTGCGCCATTTATTACAATGTTAGGGATATAGCTGTCGTATGCGGGTTCAAAAACAATTACCTCATCGCCAGGTTGCAGTACAGTTGTTAGTGCGGTGTAAATAGCATAAGTACCACCCGGAGTTATGGTGATTTCTTTATCCGGGTCGATGGAAGTGTTATAAAGGGTATGTATTTTTTCGGATATGCGTTCCCGTAACAGCTGTAAGCCATTCATATGTACATATTGATTGTTCCCTTTTTTCATGGCGGTATTTACCAACTCAACCAGTTGCTCACTCATTTCAAAATCAGGGAAGCCCTGCCCCAGGTTAACAGATCTATACTCCGCAGCCAAAGAAGTCATTACTGTAAATATAGTAGTGCCAATAGTAGGAAGCTTACTTTGTATAAAAGGGTTCATGAAATAAAATTAGATTTTTATTTCGCATAAAGTGTAAAGAAAAAATTCCAGGGAAGAGATGTTATTCAACAGAAAAATCTGCTCTTTTAGTTTGTCTTCTTTCTAAGAAAAAAATAAATAGCAAAGGCAGCAACCATGCTGTTTTTGAAATGATCTTGGTACTTAAATGGAAAAGTTTTGCATGCCGGGCCGGTATATTATTTACAGGTCCATATTGAGTTTTCTGATGTACGCCAAATGTTGTATCTAACCAACCATTACCGCGATTCAACCAAGTGTAATATTGTTTTATGCTATCGTTCGAGTCGTTCCATTTTTCCGCCGACCGTTGCTCGCCATAGATCTTAGGCTCAAGATTGGTGTCAAAATAATACCAATGCTCATTAATATTTATTTCCAGTGCATAATGATGTGGAAAGAGAACTGTGCGGTAAGGAATCTTTTTATGTCTTAGTATTGATATCACAACCAGCGCCTGCTGAGAGCAAGCAGCATAATCGTGTTTCATGATTTCTTCAGGGTTAACTATACATGCAAGGTTATACCAAATATATTTACCAGAAACTGCCGCTATCCAATTTTCATTTAAAGTATAGTGCGAAAATCCATGATAAAATCTTTCTCTTATGGTATTCGCCATTACTTCCATAAAAGCCAGGTTATCATTTATAGGAATATTCTTTTTCTCTGCTACACTATCCACATAATTTTCCAGTTTTGAAATTGAATTCAGGTAAGCAAGTGAAGGATCATATGCTTCTATGCCATTATAAGGCAACACTTCATTAATATCTTTATGGATAAGGTTGGGTATAAATAAAACAAAAGAAAACAGCGCAAGCAGGGGTTTTGTCATGGTTGATTTAAAACCCAATTTACATAAAACCTACAAATATTTATCGCCTTTATTTCTTTTTACTTCTGCTACGTATTCTTTAATGGTTTGTTCTTTATCTTTTTTACAAATAAGCAATACATCTTTTGTGTCAACAACTATAAAATCGTCTAATCCCTGCAGTAATACAAGTTTTTTATTATCCGCGTGAATCACATTTTTGGTTGCATCAATAACCATTACATTATTGCCTGCCACAGCATTTTCAAGATAGTCTTTTTCCAGATTTTCATAAGCGCTGGCCCAGGTTCCCAGATCACTCCATCCAAATGAAGAAGGTATTACATACACATTATCTGCCTTTTCCATAATGCCGTAATCAATTGAAATATTTACGCATTGAGGATAAATTCTTTCGATTGACTCTTTTTCTTTATTGCTATTAAAATTCACTTTTTCCTGTTCAAACAACTCATGAATTTCGGGTAGCAGCTTTTCAAATGCTTTAATAATATTCTTAACCTGCCACACAAATATGCCGGCATTCCATAAAAAATCTCCGCTTGCCAAAAACGTTTTTGCCAATTCTTTATCCGGCTTTTCGGTAAAAGTTTTTACCTTATATACATTTTCCGTTACAGGTTGTTGTTCAAACTGTATGTACCCATAACCAGTATTTGGATGTGTAGGCTTTATGCCCAATGTTACCAACGCTTTAATATGCGACGTGAAATGCAGTGCATTTTCGCAAACGTTTTTAAATCCTTCTATATCTGTAACAATGTGATCTGCAGGCGCACAAATCAAATTAGCAGCAGGATCTTTTTGATATAATTTATAAGAAATATAAGCAACGCAAGGTGCTGTGTTTTTACGGGAAGGTTCGCACAGAATATTATCTTCGCTTAATTCGGGAAGTTGTTTAATAACTAAGTCCCTGTACTGAGCAGATGTAACTATATAAATATTTTCTGCAGGAATAAATTTAGCAAAACGATCGTACGTGCCTTGTATCAGCGTTCTGCCTGTGTTTAAAATATCCAGGAATTGTTTAGGAAAATCTGTTCTGCTCATTGGCCAAAAACGGCTTCCAATACCACCTGCCATTATTGCCACATAATGATGTTTACCCATGCTGTATATCTGTTATAAAAAAGCACAAACCTACTTTAATTACCCGATAAAGCAAAAGAATATAGTTTGTTAAACCCATAGGATTATCGGGAATTTTATGTATCTTAATGATAACTTAAAATGTACTGCCAATTTGAAATTGCGGGCATATTAAAGTAACTTCGCTACCCTTTAAATTTTTGATGAATATTTTTTGTCCTAAACTAATGTAGAGAGAGAATGACGACAACAAAAGCAAAACCCAAACCTAAAGCAGAAAAACCTGTTAAAGAAACTGCTGTCAAAGGAAAAACTATAAAAACCTCATCGAAAGAAAACAATAATCTTGCTGCTCAATTGCAAGAACATTTTGGGTTTGAAGGATTTAAAGGTCAGCAGGAAGTTATCATTAAAAATTTATTAGCCGGTAAAGATACATTCGTAATAATGCCGACCGGAGGGGGTAAAAGCTTATGCTATCAATTGCCTGCCATTATAAGTGAGGGTTGCGCCATTATCGTTTCTCCATTAATTGCATTAATGAAAAACCAGGTTGACCTGGTAAGAAGCTACAGCAGCAAGGATGATGTAGCCCATTTTTTAAACAGCACATTAAATAAAGGACAACAAAAAGTAGTTCGGGACGACCTGGTAGCCGGAAAAACAAAAATGTTGTACGTAGCTCCTGAAACATTGACCAAAGAAGAGAACATTGAGTTTTTCAAAGACCTTAATGTATCTTTTTTTGCTGTAGATGAGGCGCATTGTATTTCTGAATGGGGACATGATTTTCGTCCTGAGTATCGCCGTTTGCGGGAAATGATGGAAATGATAAATGAAAAAGCTCCCATGATCGCACTAACAGCAACGGCTACACCAAAAGTACAAAGCGATATCGTCAAAAATTTAGGACTTCGCAATGCGGATATTTATATTTCTTCATTTAATCGCTCCAATCTTTATTACGAGGTATTACCCAAAATAAAAAAAGATCAAACTATTAAAAGTATTGTCCGCTTTATTTCTCAAAACAAAGGAAAGAGTGGCATTATTTACACCCTTAATAGAAAAACAACCGAAGAACTGGCTGAAATGCTGATGGCTAACGGCATTAAGGCAGTTGCCTATCATGCCGGACTAGATGCTAAGCTGCGTGCAGAACGACAGGACCTTTTCTTAAATGAAGATACACAGGTAATTGTTGCCACCATTGCATTTGGAATGGGTATCGATAAGCCGGACATTCGTTTTGTAATTCATTATAACATTCCAAAATCGATAGAAAATTACTACCAGGAAACCGGTCGTGCAGGGCGGGATGGAATGGAAGGAAAATGCATATTGTATTACTCTCATAAGGATGTTTCAAAACTGGAACATTTAATGCGAGACAAACCATTGAGTGAACGTGAAGTGGGTGCTCAATTGATCAACGAAACTGTTTCTTTTGCAGAAAGTGCTGTTTGCCGCAGAAAGATCTTATTGAATTATTTTGGTGAAGAATATAATACCAAGCAATGCAATTGCATGTGCGACAATTGCAACAATCCCAAAGAACTGATCGAAACCAAAGCTGAAACACAACAGGCTTTAAAAGTTATTAAGGGTTTGGATGAACAGTTTACCATGGATTACCTGCTACATATTTTATTAGGCAAGCCTAATCCACAGGTAAAAATGTTCCGGCATGATGAAAAAGATTTTTTTGGGATCGGGAAAGATAAAGATGAGCATTTCTGGAATTCTTTATTACGACAAATGCTTTTGGAACGTTTGATAGAAAAAGACATAGAAGAATATGGCGTACTGAAATTCACTAAAAAAGGGGAAGCTTTTTTAAAAAAACCTACCTCTTTTAAAATTGTATTGAACAATTTATTTGAAGGCGCTGATGCAGATGATGATGAAGGCGCACCGGCAATTGGCAGCAGCAGTGCTGCAGATGAAAAACTGCTGGAAATGCTGAAGAATCTGCGCAAGCAGGTGGCTAAAGAAAAAAACCTTCCTCCCTTTGTTATCTTTTTAGAAGGTACGCTGGAAGATATGGCGACGATGTACCCGACTACCATAGAAGAGTTGGAAAAATGCCAGGGTGTAAGCAAAGGAAAAGCCATTCGTTACGGTAAAAAATTCATTGAGCTGATCGCAAAATTTGTTGAAGAAAATGAAATTGAACGTCCTGATGATTTTGTAATGAAAGGGGTTGTAAACCGTAATAACAACAAGATATTCATCATACAAAACGTTGATAAAAAGATTCCCCTGGAAACCATTGCTAAAAACAAGGATTTGCGAATGGATGAATTGTTGGAAGAAATGGAAACAATTGTTGCAAGCGGTACCAGGCTAAACCTGGATTATGCTATTGATGAATTAGTAGATGAATATGAACAGGACGAGATCATAGATTACTTTAAGTCGTGTGAAACAAGCAGCTTACAAGCTGCACAGGAAGAATTAGCAGACAGCAATTTTGATTGGGAGCAATTAAAAATAATGCGTATTAAGTTTTTAAGCGTATACGGAAATTAAGCTGTTTCAAATTCCGCGATCAAATTAGCAACCAAAGCTGTCCAGCCTGTTTGATGACTGGCACCTATTCCCCTGGATGTATCTCCATGAAAGTATTCATGAAATAAAAGCAAGTCTTTATTTTCAGGCCGCTTGTAAAATTGATTGTACTTTCCGAACACCTGGCGGTCACCTGATTCATCTTTCGAAAAAATACCGATCACTCTTTTTGCCAGTTCTAACGCCACTTGTTGAAGGTTTAAAAAATTGCCGGAACCTTTGGGGTATTCTGTTTTAAAACTATCCCCATAATATTCTCCATATTTTTTTATAGCTTTTATTAAAAGATAATTAGCCGGCATCCATACGGGCCCACGCCAATTGCTGTTGCCGCCAAACATTCCCGATGTGGAATCACCAGGATCATAGGCAACAGAAAACTCTTGTCCTCCTAAATTAACAGAGTAAGGATTTTGTTCATAAAATTTTGATAATGCTCTTATACCCCCTTTTGATAAAAATTCACTTTCGTCTAATAGTCTTTCTAAAATTTTTGACAGCTTTTCTTTATTTACCACGGAGAGCAGCATATCGTTATTATTTTCTGTTTCCTTATTAGGTAAAAACAGGTTATGCTTTGAACGATACTCATTGAACCAGTCTGTTCTTTTTTTAAAGTCTTTTAGTATCTCTAATACGTTTGAAGGAATTACAGAAGCTGCATACAATGGAACCAACCCCACCAGTGAACGGACTTTCAAAGAAAAAGGAGGCTGCCCGGAGGTTAACAGCACATCGTAAAAAAAGCAATCCTCCTCATTCCATAAACCCATTTTATTTAACGCTTCGGCTATATAAATAAAATGCTCATAGAATTTTGTGGCCGTATCTTCAAAGGCGTCATCTGTTTGTGCAATTTCCAATGCTATATCCATCAGGTTTAACGCATACATTGCCATCCAGCTCGTTCCATCTGCCTGTTCCAACAATACTTCATTTGGTAATTGAACACTCCTGTTAAAAACACCAATATTATCCAATCCTAAAAATCCTCCTTCAAACACATTATTGCCATTAGCGTCTTTTCTATTTACCCACCAGGTAAAATTGATGATCAGCTTTTGAAATATTTTCTTTAAGAATTGAATATCTCCTTTTCCGTTTTTTTGTTTTTCGATAGTATATATCTCCAATGCAGCAAACGCATGAATAGGAGGGTTTACGTCGCCGAAGTTCCATTCATACGCCGGCATTTGTCCTTCGGGATTCATGAACCATTCTCTTGTTAATAAAATAAGCTGATGCTTTGCAAACACGCTATCGATCAAAGCAAATGCAATACAATGAAAAGCAGTATCCCATGCTGCATACCACGGATACTCCCATTTATCGGGCATTATAATAATATCCTTGTTCTTAAGATATTTCCAATCATGATTGCGACCATTCTTTCTTTCATCACTGGGTGCAGTAATATTATCCGTGCCTTCCAGCCATTCCGCTACATCATAATGATAATATTGTTTGCTCCACAACAAACCCGATAATGCCTGCCGTTGAATAGCACTTAAAGAGGATTGCTTTGATAAAATAGATCGATAAAATTCATCTGCCTCCTGTTTTCGTTGATCAAAGAGCTTTGATGTATTTTCATCAAAGGGCTTGTCAATACTTTTATCTGCGAGGCGTAAAAAAATCGTTTGGGATTCGCCGGGCTTTACATTCAACTGAAATACAGGCGCAGCTTTTGTTCCCTCTTTTTTATTTTTTACAAGATCTATATTTTTATTATTGATCAACGCTTCATGAAAAGCATCTTTTACAAAGATCGATGCATTGGGTTTTTCAAAAAGCCGTTCTGTATTCGTTTCATTTTCTGTGAACCATGTGGTTACAGAGGAATCAAAATAAAAAAAATATTCTCCCGTGACAGGATGAGAAGCTTTTAAAACGCCGTTCGCAACCGCTTCAATAGAAGGTTTTATTGCCTGCGGTTCGTAACACCAACGATTGTGAAACCATAGTGTAGGCATTACCGTTATAGGTGCTGCTTGTTGAGTGCTGCGGTTAATGATCTCTATCTTAATAAAAATATCTGTGCTGCTATTTTTAGCATACTCAACAACTACATCAAAATAATTGCCTTCGTCAAGGATACCTGTGTCCAATAGCTCATATTCAGGTTCTGTTTTTGGAAGCTTTTTGTTTCGTTCTATCAGTTCATTATACGGATAAGCGCTTTGCGGATATTTGTACAAATACTTCATGTAATAATGTGTAGGAGTATTGTCCAAATAATAATATAGTTCCTTTACATCTTCTCCGTGATTCCCTTCACTATTCGTTAACCCAAACAATCGTTCTTTCAAAATAGGATCTTTACCGTTCCATAAAGCCACAGCAAAACATAAGTTTTGCAAATAGTCTGAAATGCCCGCCAGTCCATCTTCTCCCCAACGGTATACCCGGCTTCTTGCATGATCATGCGGAAAATAATTCCAGGCATCGCCATTGGAGCTGTAATCTTCCCTTACTGTTCCCCATTGGCGTTCGCTTAAATATGGTCCCCATTTTTCCAGAGGAACCTCTTTTAAAGAGTTTTCGTCTATGCGTTGTTGTTCGGTCATTTAAATTATCCGTTTGTTGAAAAGCCGGGATATAATGTCATCCCCCCATCGCAAAAAATAGTAGTGCCTGTTATATAATCCGATTCATCACTTGCCAGCCATGCTGCTAATTTTCCAATATCTTCCGGCTGCCCGATCCGGTTGTATGGTATCAATGTCAGCAGCTTATTCAACGCCTCCGGTGTTTCCCATGCCGTATGATTAATAGGTGTTTGAATAGCGCCCGGACCTATGCTGTTCACCCGTATCTTTTTAGGCGCCAGCTCCTGCGCCATGCTTTTCATCAACATCATGATACCGCCTTTACTGGTAGCATAATTTACATGTCCACCCCAGGGAATAACCTCGTGTACGCTGCTCATGCAAATTATTTTTCCTGCGGCGATACTTCTTTCCAGCACAACACCTCTGCGCAAAAATTCTCTCACTGCTTCTCTTGCACATAAAAATTGTCCTGTAAGATTTACATCAATTACCAGTTGCCAATCTTTCAATGACATATTTTCAAATGCCGAATCTTTTTGCAACCCTGCATTGTTTACTAAAATATCAATAGTTCCAAAGGCTGCATACATTGCCTGGAACATTGCCTGCACCTGGTCTTCTTTACTTACATCTGCCTGCAAGGCAATAGCGGTGCCGCCGTTTTGTTTTATTTCGTTTACCAATGCATCAGCAGTTTCGGGATGTGATACATAGTTAACCACCACTTGTGCGCCATCGTAAGCCAGGGCTTTAGCAACAGCCAGCCCAATGCCGCTGTTAGCACCGGTTACCAACGCTGATTGTCCTTTTAATTTCGGATTCACATTCATGATCTGTTAGAAGTATGTTTGATTTTGAAAATTAAAATGATAGATGCCAATATCAATGTAATGAAATTGGCTATTATTATTGGAATATTGTTACTGAACAACCCAAACAACAGCCACAAAAAAGTGCCTACCGTAAAAAATATATACATGGAAAGTGAAATGGAGGAGGTGTCTTGTGTTTTTATGGTTTTTATTGCCTGTGGCAGAAAGGATATGGTAGTGCAAAATGCAGCTATTAATCCTAATAGGGTTATCCAATTCATATTTTTAAAATTAATAAGGAATTGATTTAAAAGAATTTCGGGTTTGTTAACTTCAAGTTACCATAAAAGGATATAAGTTAATAGCTCTGCGTTATTTTCTGATAATTATCCTATATTTGCAGCCCGATTTGATAAAATTGGAAGGATGGTGCGGTAGCTCAGTCGGTAGAGCAAAGGACTGAAAATCCTTGTGTCGCCGGTTCGATCCCGGCCCACACCACGGAGATTACACTAAAAGCGTTATAAGTCAAATACTTATGGCGCTTTTTTATTTTAGGGGCAATACTAGGGGCAAGTAATAATTTTTTATTCAAAACAGATAGCCAATTTCTTAGTTATTTCATTTTTTGTTTCTCTATACTTACAACTTATCCACATTGATATTATAACTTCTCTAAGAAAATTTACTTCTATTAAGACAACCCATTCGAAAAGGTTTTTATGCATTGAATAGACCTTTATTTTATATATTAATACAATTTTAGTCCGGACTATACACAGAACCAGTAGTCACTGAACATGGAAACTCATGTTTTTCAATTAATAACAAACATAGACCTCGTTAGTCTATGCATAGACTAACGAGGTCTATCCGAAAATTATGTTTTATAAAAATGAAAATAATTTGTAAGCGGCATGCCGCCAAATCCTTTGCCATAGCGGATTGCATGCACCTTATATGTGTAAAACTAGTTTCGTTTTAAAGTATTTTTTTCTCCTTATTGCATCCATAATTTTCTCAGATGCAACACAATTTTTATTTACCAAAGAATAGAGAAGAGTTTAAAAACATACTCAAAGAAGTTATAGATGAGAATGGTTTTGTGTTAGAAAATGATAGTAGTCAACAAGAAGGTAAAATTTATACAAGAAAAGAAGCGGCTGAGTATTTAAAAATATCTCTTCCTACACTTAATCAAAGAACAAAGGAAGGTTTAATAAAAGCATCCAGAATTGGAAATAGAGTACTGTATTTACAATCTGAACTAAACAAAGCATTAAAATAACTTTTAAGCTAAAATCAATCATTAAAAATTGTTAATCTAAACTTTTCAAGTATAGAAAATACTTGTACCTCACCATGCAAAATAATCAACGAATAAGAGGATATGCTGAATGGCTAAACTTAATGAAGTGGAGTTATTACTGCACATTTACAACTCGCTATGATTTTTCTGTAAAATCTGCAAGAGTGCTTATGAACAGATATTTCTCCTTTTTAAAAAACAATCTAAAATCAGAAGTACAAATATTTTGGGTTGCTGAACCTTTTGATACAAAAGATGGCTGTCACCTTCATACTCTCATTAAGGTTTTAGCTCCCGGTTCATCAGCCAAAAATCAAATAAATAAAGTATGGCAAGTAATCACAAATGGAAACTATGGGAAAGGTTTTAATTCTACTAAGATTGACAGATATAAGCCTTATTTAGGGGCACATTTTTATGTATCAAAATATTTAAATCGTATTAATGCCGATTATGATTTCCTTTTTTAATTTCTTTTTTAAAAGCAGGAAAGCAGAAAGGGGTGGCACGGGGAGGTAGTGGGTAGGTCTATTCAATTGGCACATAATAGTTGAGCTATCAAAAAAGGATGCTTTTGTAATACAAAAATTACTAAGATTTAATAGCAAATCTCATATACAAAACCCACCCCCCTTAAAATAAGTCATCTAGGTACAGGGACCCATGCACACACACCGCTAAAATCAAAATATTTTTTAAATAAAAAAGCGGTGTGTGTGCATGGGTCCCTGATTTTATAGCTATTGTTTTAATCGTATGTTTCCAAAGTCCATATCATAAATAACTTTTAAGACGTTGTCTTCTATCTGTTTTTGTGTTTCGGCAGCTATTTGTTTTGTTTTTAATTTTTGTTGTAGGGCTTTAAGAAGACCAGATAAGATCTTACTACGTATTTCCGTTGGATATTGGCTGAGCATTTCAAATAACACATGCTTATTACTTTCGTTTTTATTCGATTCCATATTAATTATTTTATCGGTTATACTTACTTCTAATCAGAATAATAATAACAAATATCTTCTTGTAATTTTTCTAATACAGAGCCGGGCACGATGTCTTGTGGTTCTGTATAATCCTGAGTGTCGCTATCTATTATTTTCCCTTGCGAATCATATGTATAAATCGCATGGTTAGTAACTGTTTTTGCTGAGCAATCAAAGCTTATCAATACTTTTCTCTCTATATTTTTATATGTTTTTCCATTAATAACCTCACTAGAAGATTTAGCTTTTAGCCATATTTTAATCACTCCATTATAGTTACTTATACAGGTTGTTTTAAAATACCACCTTTCATTAGTATTGGAGCTAGTAGAATATCTCCATTTAATATTAACTGATTGATCTAATATTCTTTCGTCTGATGGAGTTGGCTTATATTCTGTTGTTTTAGCGTTATTTGAAGCAATTGTGTCCATTTGGGTAGTGTCCCTTATCCTGCTTTGGGAATAAGAAGAAGTTGCATTAATGAAGACAAACACCATGATTACATACATTTTCATTTTTAAAGTGATTGTTGTCGCAGCCTCTAACGACGGTTGGAAATAAAATAGCGTGAGACCTAAAGCTACTGTATCGAGGTACTGGTATACCTTACACCAATAGACAATAAGCCCACGCCGTGCGTGAGCGTTATTGCGTCTTTCTTGGTGTATAAAAAATTACCAGTTTTCGATACAAGAAATCAGCTTAACGCTAATATGTTTTGTGCCTCATAGTTAATACTTGAAGCTGTTGTAAAGGTAAGAAAAAGAGGCTTTTTAGACCCGCATTTACTTAAAATTGCATGGAATTACTCATTTATTATTCCTATTTTACCGAAAAGGCTAGAGTAAAAATTTAGTCTGTTAGGGAGTTTTCAAAAAATAGATTTTTTTTTACGCTATTAAAGATTATTCATTTCTTTAAAAGAATTTGTCCTAAGAATATAAATAAATAATGAGTTAAAAGCGAGTAAAATTAAACCTGTACGTAATTTGTTTAACAATACTAATTTGAGAGTTAAATTTCTTGAAAATCAGTTTTATATTCGTTTTGAACTTCTATAAACGTGAAATTTCTTTTATTATATTTTTTACTTGCTAATGCCCACCAATTTTTTTACAAACAAAACAGGTAATACACTAATTGAAAAGTTTGAAGCAGTCTTCAAGCACAACCCAGGTATCAAGAACTTTGATGCACTTGTCGGTTATTTAAGAGCGTCCGGATATTTTAGACTTAGAGAGTCACTGGGAAATGTAGAAAAGATTAGAATACTTGTTGGGATTAATGTTGACCGCCAAATACAGGAAGCCCATTCAAAAGGAATTGAGTTTTTTCAAAATCATGATAAAACGAAAGAAGAATTTGTACAGGAAATGCTGGAAGATATTGAGAAGGCTGATTATGATAAAAAAACAGAAAACAGCATTAAGCAGTTTATTACAGATTTGATTGATAAAAAAATTGAAGTTAAAGCCCATCCTGATAAAAAAATTCATGCTAAGGTTTATATTTTTTACAAAGACATTTTCAATCAACACAATAAAGAGTGTGCTGTAATTACGGGTTCATCTAATCTGACCGATGCAGGATTAGGAACTTCTGAAAAACACAACTACGAATTTAATGTTGAATTAAGTGGCTATGATGATGTAAGGTTTGCTTACGATGAATTTGAAGAACTATGGAAGGATTCAGTAAATATTTTGGAAGCCGATGCAGAAGTAATAAAAAAGAAATCCTATCTGAAAGATGACTTCACTCCATTTGAACTTTACATTAAAATGCTGATTGAGTATTTTGGCAACAGAGTGGAATATGACCCTTATAACATTGAACTATTGCTCCCCGAAAAATACATGCGACTGAAATATCAGACCGATGCAGCCAATCAGGGATATGCAATGATGATGAAACACAACGGTTTTATTCTTGCAGACGTAGTGGGTTTGGGGAAAACGATTATTGCTTCTATGATAATTAAAAAATTCATCTATGAAAATGGAAGTCATACTAAAGTATTGGTGGTTGTTCCTCCAGCTATCAAATCAAGTTGGCAACGAACAGCCAATGATTTTATGATAGATAACCATCTACGCTATGTAACTATTGGAAGCTTACATAATATTCTGGATAAAGACAATACCGATTTTCCTGATGCCGAGTATTTTGATTTAATTATTGTAGATGAATCGCATAAGTTCAGGAATGACTATACGGAAATGTACCTCGCCTTACAGGAAATTTGTAAGACGCCGCGAAATAAGCCGGGTGAAAATGGTGATAAAAGAAAAAAAGTAATTCTTATTTCTGCAACACCACTCAACAATAGACCGGAAGATATAGAAAATCAACTCTACCTTTTTCAGGATAAAAGAAATTCAACATTAGACACTGTTAAAAATTTACAAGACTATTTTAAACCAGTAAATGACAGGTATAAAAAGCTGTCGGCAGAAGCTACTTTGAATATTCCTAAGCTAAAAGCCTTATTTAATCAATTGCGTAACGATGTTGTAGAGCCTTTAGTAATAAGAAGAACAAGAAAAGATATTGAAAACAACGAAGAATACCTGGAAGACCTGAAGAAACAAAACATTGTGTTTCCAAAAGTCGGTGACCCTGAAGCGTTGGAATATGAATTAGACACTACATTGGCAAAACTTTTCGCAGATACCGTTGAGTTAATAGCAGGCGTAGATGAAAACGGACACCCCTTGTCTTCAGCCATTCAGTATTACCGGTACAGGGCAATTGAATTTCTTATCAATGAAGCAGACAGGAAACTATATACAAAAGGTAAAACAACGGTACAATCCATCTCAGAAAGGTTGGCAGCAATTATGCGGATATTAATGGTTAAAAGATTGGAGAGCAGTTTTTTTGCTTTTCAAGAATCATTGCGAAGGTTTCAGAAATCCTGCCAAAACATGATTGATATGTTTGCCAGCGACAGAGTCTTTATTGCCCCTGATTTGGATATAAACAAGTTAAAAGAAGATGGCTTATCTGATGATGCGATTCTAAAAAAAATGGAAGAGAAAGGAGGCAACAACAGGGAATTTAAATCATCTGCATTTAGTACAGATTTTATTGAAAACCTGCAATCGGACAAGCGGAAAATTGATTCGCTTATTCAGCGTTGGAATAAAGTTACTTACGACCCCAAAATGGATGAGTTCATTAGCAACCTTAAAACAACGTTTTTCAAAAAAACGAGAAACCATAGTGGCAAACTGGTGATTTTTACTGAAAGTACAGAAACCGCTAATGAGATTAAACTTCGCATGGAAGAAGCAGGATATTCAAAAATACTCTCTGTAAGTTCTAATAACAGAGAAACGGAAGCGGCTGCTATTCGCTACAATTTTGACGCAAACCTTGAAGAAGAACTTTGGAAGCAGGATTATAATATTATCATTACCACGGAAGTTTTGGCAGAAGGCGTAAACCTCCATAGAAGTAATATCATTATCAATTACGATGTACCCTGGAACAGTACAAGATTAATGCAGCGAATAGGCAGGGTAAACCGTATAGGCACAAGGGCTAAAAAAATTTATGTTTACAATTATTACCCGAGTGCCAATGGAGATGCACAAATCAGGTTAATAAATGCAGCCTTGCGTAAACTGCAAGCTTTTCACACAGCTTTTGGAGAGGATAATAAAATTTTCTCTTTAATGGAAGAAGTGGGTGATGGAGCTTTACACGGTTTAAAAATTCAACAAGAGGAAAGTGAAATATTAAAATACCTGAATGAATTGAGGGCTTTCAAAAAGGTTAATAAGAAAAAATTTGATGTAATTGCCGCCATTCCTAACAAAGCCAGAACAGGAAGGGATAAAGAAAATTTACTCCACAAAGAAATAATAATTCAAGCAGAGACTGCTGTATCACTTAAGTTGAAAAACGCTTCATTGTGTTATTTAAAGGCAGACAATCATCCAGGTATTTTTTGCTTTGTTTCTGAGGCTATGAACCCACAGGAATTGGGTTTTTTGGATGCTGCAAAAATATTCAAATCCAATGCAGATGAAAAACCAGTGTCACTGCATGAGTTACACTTTGCACAAGCACAAACTGCTTATACTCATTTCAAAAGTGAAACTATACAAAACAATTTCATCGGCATCTCAAAAAAAAGTATCAGCCCGGCAGAAAATAAGGCAATTACCAATCTCAATTTTGCCATTAAGCATGCTATTACCCCACAGAAAAAAGAGGCATTAAAGCTGGCAGTTAAATCAATTGAATCAGGAGCTTTTAACAGCAAAGGTTTTCCAAAAGCTATTAATGATTTCTTTACAGAGAGTACCAAACTATTTACCCGCCAACCAGATAGATTTTACGATTTGCTGTTTTCGGGTATTATTGACAGATATAATTTCAACCCTGATACTGCTACTAAAATTCAGGTTCAGGAAAATAGTATTGTCAATCCTAAAATTGTATTAACCCTAAGCATTAAATAACTATGGCAGGCAAAATTCAACTCCAACAGGCTTTTCAAAAAAAGTATGAACTTAACCTTTTTATTAAAGATGTTCTTTACCCTGTGTTTGCCAATAGAATTACTATTTATCAAAATCCGGTAAATGAAACAAGCGAAACAAATGCTACTGAAGCTAAAATAATCAAATCGGTTATCAACTATGGGCATATTGACTTAGATGACGATACTAAAGTAAAATGTTATGAAATAGTTCTAAAACCCGGTATAAGGCTTGAATACAATAAAGTAAGCATTCAGCAATATGTACGAAAATTGCTTACCGCCGGGCAGGCTGTATTGGTAAATTTTTATCAGCCTGATGAAATTAATCTCTGGCGGTTGAGCTTAGTGGCAAGTGATAGTAAAATTGTTGATGAAGAAATACAACAGGTAAAAACAAATGCCAAACGTTATACTTATTTGTTAGGTCCTTCAACAGCAGGTCGCACAATAAGTGAAAGATTTGCAGCATTAGCGGGTGCAAAGGATATTAATTTGGACGATATTATTAAAGCCTTTTCCGTTTCTGTGCTTACCAAAGAGTTTTATACAGAACTTTTTAAATGGTACGAATGGGCTTTATCGGAAGATGTTGGTATTACATTTCCAAAAAACACTACAACTACCGATGATGACCGTGAAAAATTAGGAGAACAAATTATCCGCCTCATCACCCGTCTGCTCTTTGTATGGTTTATTAAACAACAACGGTTAGTGCCTGACTCATTGTTTAATATTGAAGAACTTAAAAGGATATTGAAAAATTTTAATTCCACAAGTAAAACGAATGGTGATTACTACAATGCAATTTTACAAAATCTCTTTTTTGCTACATTGAATAAGGCTGTAAATGAAAGAGGTTTTGCCAAAGAAGAAAATATAAGAGATATTAAAACCTTATATCGCTATACAGAGATGTTTGCCCTTCCCGAAAGCAAAGTACTGGAATTGTTTAAGCCAATCCCCTTTTTAAATGGCGGGCTTTTTGAATGCCTTGATAAAGAAATAGGGACTGATGGAATTAAATATCACTTGGACGGGTTTAGCCGAAGCGATAAGAAATTGGGGAAACATTTTAAATATCGGGCATTTATTCCTAATTGGGTGTTCTTCGACGAAGAAAAGGGGATTATTCCTTTACTACAACGATATAATTTTACAGTGGAGGAAAATAATCCTAATGATTCGCAGGTGGCACTTGACCCTGAACTATTGGGGAATGTGTTTGAAAATCTCTTAGGTGCATATAACCCCGAAACCAAAGAGACGGCAAGAAAGCAATCTGGCTCCTTTTATACTCCAAAAGAGATTGTAGATTTTATGGTAAGCGAAAGCCTGATTACTTATTTACAAAATGATTTTGAACAACACAAAGAAGCAATCCGGCATTTGTTTGAAAGTGAAGATTTGCCAACAGTTTTAAAAGGCGATAAAAAACTTTGCACTGGAATAGCCGACAAATTAAAGCAGGTAAAAATAATAGACCCAGCCTGTGGTTCCGGTGCTTTTCCTATGGGCATCTTAAAGAAAATGGTGGAAGTACTGGAAAAGCTGGAACCGAAAAAAACCATCTACGACCAAAAGCTGCACCTAATAGAAGAATGTATTTATGGTGTGGATATACAAACCATTGCTGCACAAATAAGTAAACTGCGTTTTTTTATATCGCTGATTGTAGAGCAAGGCGAAATGGATATATCAAAACCGAATGAGAATTATGGTGTAATTACACTGCCCAATCTGGAAACAAAATTTGTGGCTGCCAACACGTTGATTGGACTGCATAAAAAACCTGCACAAACTAACTTGTTTGAAGACCCACGGATAGAGATAGTAAAAAAAGAAATTTTAGAAGTGCGTCACCAGCATTTTTATGCTAAAACGGCTAAAGATAAAAGGACTCTTCGTGAAAAAGATACAAAACTCCGTACAGAACTGGTAGTACTCTTAGAAGCCAACCATGAATTTGCCCCGGAAGATGCAAAGCAGGTTGCTAAATGGAATCCTTACGACCAAAATGACAGTTCTCCTTTTTTTGATACGGAGTGGATGTTTGGACTGAAAGACGGGTTTGATATTGTGATTGGAAATCCGCCGTATGTGCAGTTACAAAATGATGGAGGACGATTAGCAAAAATGTATCAGCATTGTGGATTTACCACTTTTGCAAGAACAGGTGATGTTTATTCATTGTTTTATGAGAAGGGCTTCGAGTTGTTAAAACCGAAAGGACATTTGGCTTTCATTACTTCGAATAAATGGATGAGGGCTGGTTATGGAGAAAACACCCGTAAATTCTTTGCCGAGAAAACGAACCCTGTTTTATTGATTGATTTTGCTGGACAAAAAATATTTGAAAGTGCTACCGTAGATGTGAATATTTTAATGTTTGCAAAGGATAAAAATAGACAAAAAACAAAGTCTTGTATCATTAAAGAAAAGCTGTTAAATAATTTGAGCGTTTTTGTTAAACAGCAAGGCTCCGAATGTAACTTTTCTACCGCAGAAAGCTGGACAATTCTTAGTCCGATTGAGCAAAGTATTAAACATAAAATAGAAGCTCTCGGTACTCCTCTCAAAGATTGGGATATCAATATTTATCGTGGTATTTTGACAGGCTACAACGAAGCCTTTATCATAGACGAGAATAAAAAAGAAGAAATATTAGCAAATTGCATAACTCAAATTGAACGTGAAAAAACTGTCGAATTAATACGACCGATTCTTAGAGGTAGGGATATTAAGCGATATTCCTATGATTTTGATAATAAATATTTGATTGCGACTTTTCCCAGCAAGAACCATAATATTGACAACTATCCTGCTGTTAAAAAGTTCTTGGAAGGGTTTATGCCTAAACTCAAACAAACTGGTGAAATGCTTACGGACAAAGAAATAAAACAAGTAATGGCTCACGCTAAAGCAAATGGTATTACTTTGAATGAAAGCGATTTAAAAACTTCCCGAAAAAAGACAAATAATAAGTGGTTCGAAACGCAAGATAGTATAAGCTATTGGGACGATTTTTCTAAGCAGAAAATTGTATGGGCAGAAACTATGCGTATTCATAAGGGCGACTCTAATAATTTCCCCAGATTTGGATTCGAAGAATCTGGAAAATATGTAACAGATAAAACATGTTTCTTCGCAACGGGAAAGCAAATAAAATTTATCATCGGAGTTTTAAATTCTATTGTCGGTAGATACTTACTGTCTCAATATGTTTCTATTTTAGATGATGGTGGGTATCTAATGCAAAAAATATATTTGGAAAAAATACCGATTGCACCATATTCATCTAAACTCAGCAAACGAAAATCGCAAATCTTATTAATGAAGTAAATACTCCAAAATCTGAAAAGATGATTGACGAAACAATTTATCAACTATATAAACTTACCTCTGAAGAGGCTGATTTTTTACGTTCTCTATAAATGTAATTTCATCTTTTTTTAGATTGTATAATTGGTATACAACATTGTCTATCTCGGTTTCTGTTTTATCGTTCCGTTTCTTTTCAATCAATTTTTCAAGTTTAGATGAATATGGTGCAATCGGTATTTTTTCCAAATATATTTTTTGCATTAGATACCCACCATCATCTAAAATAGAAACATATTGAGACAGTAAGTATCTACCGACAATAGAATTTAAAACTCCGATGATAAATTTTATTTGCTTTCCCGTTGCGAAGAAACATGTTTTATCTGTTACATATTTTCCAGATTCTTCGAATCCAAATCTGGGGAAATTATTAGAGTCGCCCTTATGAATACGCATAGTTTCTGCCCATACAATTTTCTGCTTAGAAAAATCGTCCATATAAGCACAGTTCCGTAAATTGTATGGCGTATCGCCTTGGTCTACACGTTTTTCTATGTCTTTCCAAAAGTTATCTAAATGTTTTTTTATAGCAGGATAATCCTTGATATCTATAGGTTTTATACCCTTTTCCTTTATGCCGTTGTGCATATTTATCAGCCACAAATTGGCAAAGTCATAGCCATATCTTTTTATATCCCTGCCACGTAAAATCGGTCGTATAATTTCATCACTTGTGGGGTCTTGTTCAATTAATTCTATTCGTTTTGCTTCATCAATAATGAAAGCTTCATTAAATCCGGTTTTAATTCCATAATTAATTTGAATATCCCAATTCTTCAAAGGTGTACCAATTCGCTCAATTTTCTCTTTTATACGTTGTTCAATGTCTGAAAGTATTACCCAACTGTCGGAATTAAACGAACAAAATTTTCCTTGCTGTCTAACAAAAACGCTGGAATAATTGCTATAAAAAATGCTTAGGATTTCTCTATCCAATTTTGGTTTAAATTAAGCATTTACAAACAATATTAACTTAAACAGAAAAAAATTATGATTTACGGCTACATCCGGGTAAGTACCGACAAACAAACAGTAGAAAACCAACGTTATGAAATAAACCAGTTCTGCGAAAGGCAGGAAATAGTGGTAAACAAATGGCTGGAAGAAACCATTTCAGGGGCAAAAAGTATTGACGACCGAAAACTCGGCAAGCTTCTCCGAAAAATGAAAAAAGGCGACATCCTTATCTGCTCTGAACTTTCACGGCTTGGCAGAAACCTGCTCATGATTATGGGCATTCTCAATGAATGTATGAATCGGGATGTACAGGTTTGGACAATAAAGGACAATTACCGCCTGGGTAGCGATATTAACTCAAAAGTTTTAGCTTTTGCCTTCGGCTTATCAGCCGAAATAGAACGTAATTTAATTTCACAACGCACCAAAGAAGCTTTAGCCCGTAAAAAAGCAGAAGGTGTAATACTTGGTAGACCAAAGGGGCGGAAATCATCCAAAACAAAGCTCACAGGGCAAGAAAAGAAAATTAAAAACCTTTTAGAAAATAAAGTCTCATACAGTGCTATTGGCAGGCTGTTGAAAGTTCATCGCTTAACAGTTACAAACTTTGTAAAAAAAATAGAATAATTAAAAGACTATTTAGTTGAAACAGTTACTTTATTACATCCCAATTGTTTAAGTAGTATTTCATTTCATGATTTCTATTACCTAAATAAATCTTATCATCTCTTATATCAATTTTAACCCGATACTTTTTATATGATTGAACATAAACGATTGCTTTCTCTGCAACTTTCTTTTCCATTTCATGCAATGGTATAATCAAGAATTGTGTTTGAGCTTTTCTTTTTAAGATAAAAACATAAAATGTATTGCCAGCGTAATCTTTTTCAAAAGATATCTTACGAACATCAAAATTATATGTATCGTAAGCATTTGCATTGGCTGTTTTTACCTGGATTGAAAACAATTTATTGTTTTTTGTTGCAATAATATCCATGCCGGAATCAACACTCATAATGCTAGCATTATAACCTCTAAATAATAATTCTGAACAAACGAGATGCTCTCCCGCCTTTCCTGTAAAACCCGTTTCCAAGGTGATTTTTTCTTCTTCTGCTGCTTCCTCCTCCAAAACCTTCTTTTGTCTCTTTGGCTCTAACGCTTTTTTATTAAGATTAAGGGTAAATGTGGATGGTGCAGTTTTAATAAAATCAGAACCCTCACCTTTTTTATTTATGTCAGTAATAAGTTGTGCATTCATACTTGCATCCGGCGTAGCTCCTTCAGTTTCTAGTATTCCTTTATCTAAAGCAAGCTTTGTGATTTCTTTATAATGAAGTGGTTGGCCAGCTTCGGTTAATATTTGAATTGCAGCAGTTCTAAATTTATTCATTTTAGTAATCTTTATTTTTTGAATTTTATACTTCATCAATCTCATCATTATTTTCAACTTCTTCACAAAAGTTTTCAAAACTATCTTTTGTTTCTTTATCCCAAAAGATAATGTTATCGCTATTTAAAAGACCAATGATCTCCCGAAAAATAGATTGAGATCCTCCGTTGCCATTTTTTCCCTCAAATAATGCAATGATTAACAAACAAGATGTACGAGTAAGAATAGTGTAAACAAATTCAAATTTTTCCTTTTTATGCTCAATGCCAGATCGCGTTGACCATATAACGCATTGCTTCTCCAGTCCTTTTAAACGAAGTATCGTGTCAGAATCAATACTTAGTCTCCTACCAAGAAGATTATCTTTCTCTAAAATGCACTTCTTATCAAGATTATAAATTTGATATTGATTAATAATCTGTAAAATTTTCGATGATATATCAGTTTCGTCTTTACCCAAAACTATAATGGGACGAGCTCCGGGCGGAGCTCCCTTGTATGGAGTTAAAACCCGTGCAGCATGGTTACCTTTAAAAGAAACATGGATATGCTCAGATATTTTCTTTATTGCTTCACATATTCTAAAAGGAAGGCGATAAGAGCCGTCTAAATAATTCCAACTGATATCATTCATCTGCCTGTCTCCTCTTATAGCCTCTCTTAATGATTCGATACTGGCACTTTTTCCTAAATGAACAGCTTGTGCTAAATCGCCAGAAATAATCAGATTATTAGGATTATTTAGCAATAAAAAAAACATTTCAAAATCTGCTGTTGTACAATCCTGAAATTCATCAACCACAACATAATCAAATTTTAAAGTAACCTGATTATTTGCAAGGCTGTTTAAAAATAATTGCCGCCTTACAATAAAACTTGGAACTTGATTATTATAAATATGATTTGCATAAAATTCTAAACACTGCCAAACAAGTTCACGTTTTCCCTTATCCAAAGCTGATCCCCTGCCTCTACGAAGGACAGTTAAATAATTCTGTTTTGATCCCTGTATTCCAACTTGCAAACCATAAATAACCCTATAATATTCTTCTTTTAAAAACCCTGTATTAAGTATATTGTCAAATCTATCATCTGATATATTATTTTTCGCTTTAACACTTGCAATAATTCCATTTAAAATTTTATCATGTTGAGCTTCTTCAACAAGCCCCCAATAAGGTATGTTTCCTAAATATTTCGGCAACATATCAAAATGAAGTATTCTTATGTTTTCTCTTAATGAAGTATTTCCTGTAAAAAATATTTTTACTCCGTCTCTATTGCTTTGGATTTCCAATATTTTATTTTTTTCAAGAATGTCTATAAGCCATTCCCTTAGTTGCCCCAACAATTCAATATTAAAGGTGGTAAGTAATATTCTAAGATTAGGATTATATGAAGCGTCTTTAACAATATTTAAAATCCTCTCCGTAATTACAATACTTTTTCCGCACCCTGCTGGACCAATTACAACGGTTGGTTGATTGATATTTTTCGCAGCTTTTTTTTGTTCATCATTCAATTGTACCTTATTTCTTTCCTTTATAGATGAGCTATGAAGCTTTACTTCTGAATTAGTTGGTTTTTGTCCAAATATTTCCGCTTGACGTTTTGTAATGATAGTTCCAACAAAACTGGAATCATCCCATGTAGCATTGTTTTTAATTGAACGCTCTTTGTATTCATTAAGAAATGATTTATATAAATTATATAATTCTGTTCGAAACTGATTTACAGCAGGCAACACACCTTCTAACAGCAGGTTATTATCTTTTACTTTTTTAATGATATATTCTTTAGTATCAAATTCTCTTGATACTTCATCAACAAGTTTCTCTTTTGCAAGAGAAGTTAACAATAAAAATTTTTCAGGATTATAATTGGAAATAATTTCATTAAAACTTTTCAATACCGCTTTTTTATAATCACCTGTTACACTATTATCTGAAATATCAAATAAATAACTTGCGGTAATCCAAGGGTTAGAAATATTAATATTTTGCTGATTATTCCAAGAGTTGATATCGTAAATTATAGCAGAGGAGAAATCCTTACTATACGAATATGCTTCAAGAAAATACTTCCATAGATAGTTTTCGCTAAAGTGTAACATAAAAGGGCTGGTATCTATATTAACGATCCTAAGTTGTGGAAATGGAAGTCCTTCTTGTTTCATTTTATGATATACCATGCCTACTGCCCATTGAACAGCTCCTGTCCCTGCACCTAAATCAAATATTTCAAGGTTTGATAAATTTTTTGCCTCGAATAAATGTGTTACAAAGTGTGTAAGAAAAGTATTTACACGTCTTGCATGATACCATAAAGCGTATACCAAAGGAGTATTTGGACGATCATAACAAAGATCTTTGCCTTCTCGCAAGTTCCATGATTCAATTTGGCATTCGGCAAGATCAAAACCAAATTGCTCAAATCGTCTAAACGCTAATGCATCTTTATGAAATTCTCGACTTGCCTTAGCAATAATACTGTCTAAAATTCCGGTTTGCTTTTTTAACCAGCTTTTTAATTCTATTTCATTCATATTGGTGAAAAGCCATCTTTACCAATCCCAATATCTGGAATATATTTTCGGATTACTTCAAGCACTTCATTATACTTGTCAATAGTCCAATTCATTTCTTTTACCAGCCTCATTGCATTTTCACGTGTACTTGCAACAAATTTTCCTTTATCAGAATGGAATGGTTGAATGATGAACTTTTTGATACCGGTATCTAATAACTTCTTTGCAAAATCTTCCGCATTTTCAACCGGCAACAATGGTGTCATGGTAACACAGGTATTTACTCCCGCTTCATTTACCTCCTGAATTGCTTTCAGCCTGCTTGCATTTGAAGGACATAAAGGCTCAAAAACCTTTCTCACTTTTTCGCTATCTGTGGTAATCGTCATATTCACCTGGATTACCTTAAACCGTTTCAGCAAATCGATATCCCTTGTTACTATAGGGCTTCTTGTTTGAATCACCAGCCGTGGCTGGTGATATATCAATAACTCCTTGATTAAACTTCTCGTTAGCTTTAGTTGTCTTTCAATAGGCTGGTAAGGATCAGTTACGCTACTCATGTAAATTGTCTTGTTAAGCAGCGACTTCTTTCTAAATTTCATCAAAAGTTGCAAGGCATTTTGTTTAACCTGAAGCCAATGACCCCAATTTTTTCTTTGTTCTTCAGAACGGGAAAAAAAAGCGGCATAACAATATGTACATCCAAACGAGCAACCAGAATATGGATTTAAGGTATAATCATACGCACCCATAAAACCTTTAGCTTCGGTTAATATTGAAGCTGCGTTTTTATATAGAACTTCTGTGTTACCTATAGAAGTTCTTTTTTCATCTTCTTGTCCAGAGAATAGGTCCATTAAGCACTAACTTATTAAAATATATACAATTTTTGATAAAATAAATTAAACAACTAACAACTTTGTTTTATTTATTTCCATTTCGAAAAGCTTTGCACCCTCCAATTCATTTATTTTAATATATCTAGTAAATGACCTTTCCGTTTTGTGTCCTGTAATTCGCATGATGACTTGATAAGGCACTCCTTTTAATGCCCAATTTGTAGCAAAAGAACGACGGGCAGTATGATTCGTTATTAAATTATATTTCGGAATTTTTTTAGAAACTCGCAGCCCCATTTCTGTAGAATTGATAATAACTTCTTCACATAATAAAGGAATTTTTTTAGCAATCTCTTTTATGTAATCATTTGTTTTTTGATCAGAAATTGTTTCAGGAAAGTATTGCCCAACAGCCTTATATTTTACAATAATTCGACTAATTCTATCAGTAATGGGGATTGTAACAGTATTCCTTGTTTTAGTCATTTCAATTTTGATATACTTCTTATCACTAATTACAATAACATGATCTTCAGAAAGCCTTTTTAAATCTGAAATCCTCAATCCGGTTTCGCATCCAATTAAAAACAAATCTCTTACTTTATCCAAACGTTGATTATCATTTAAGTCTAATTTTTCTAGCGCATTTATTTCATCATTGTTTAAAGCGATATTTTCAACATTTTCCCGGATTACCTTAAAAGTTTTATTTTTAAAAGCATCATTTTTTGTAAATCCTTTCTCAATTGCACAGTTCATAAAAGTTTTAATATTGGTTAAATGTTTACCAATAGTATTAACTTTTAAATTAAGCTCTTTATCCTCATTTTTATATTTATAGATATTTGATAAATAATGAACAAAATCTTTATGAAAAGAAGTATTTATCTCTTCAAATCTTAATTTCTTATTCGCATACTCAGCATAAGATTGTAATAGTCGAAGAGTTTGTTCATACGTTCTGATGGTTACTTTAGTTACTTGAGTTCCTCTAACTAAATTTATGTGTTTACCCTCCTTTGCATCAGCGATAAAAATTTGCCCAAACTGTAAAATATCAATTGGATCAATAACCTTAATTACATTCTTTCCTCTACGAGTATTTACTAATTCTCTCAGCCTATGAATAGTTGGTTCACTATTAAATTCATTTTTATATGTACGATAACAATGCAGTATATCTGTTTCAATTTTATCAAGCGTGTCATTTAAAGTATTAAATCCGGGAAAGGATTTGGTTTCTTTAGCCCGTTGCGAGTTTTTATTCCAATATTTTACTGGGATTGAAAGCTTCTTTTCATAATAGTACATTTGGAGGCTTGCGAAACAAAAGATTGCTTTAATGGGGCTTATTTCTTTCTTTGGATATTTAAGGACGAAACTCACGCCAGTACTAGTTCTTGCCATATTATTACTTTTGATAAAGATAATAAATTAATCTCTAATTAGGGGCAAGAATAGGGGCAAGGAATTATTTAATTATAGTTAATTTTATTTTCTTTCATTTTATAGAAACTCAGTAAAATCAATACTTTTATAGCAAGGCAAATTAAAATAAATTAAATTGAGGTAAAATGTTGTGGTGCGGCCCACACCACGAAAAAACCTCGACATCATCTGTCGAGGTTTTTTATTTGTTGAAAATTGTATTGATTCTTACTTATGATGCAATTTGCTGGCTGCCTTGTCACCATGCAGCTTGATAATTGTAATCTTAGCAATGTCTGGTCTGTCAAGAATATGCTCTAAAACACACTCACCCCACCTCAAACCCAAACCTATTTAACCTTTTACCTAAACTCACCCACCTTCTTCCTTAAGCTACCTGCCTATATAGGTGAGGTAAGCATTCATAAACAGCATTTATCCCTCTCTTTAAGGTACCCTCTCAATGTAGTTTATCTTATTATACCTACCCTTGGAGGTAGGGGTATCCACTTAGAAAGGAGGGGTAGATATATCAAAGGCAAGGTTAGTTAAGGTTGCCGGTAAGCTGCCCCACTTTAGAGGTAGGTGTTGGTGGCTTTAGTGTATTCAATAAAAAAGGTGGGAATATCCCACCTTTCTATTCTCTTATGCTTGTTATTATTGTTGAGTAGGCGTGTTGCCTTCGTTTGTTCCGTTATCGCCGGAGCCGCCTTGTCCTTTGAAACGTTCTTTCAAGTGATCGTATAAAGTATTAGCACCTTGTACGCCTGCTAATGCTGCACTTTCGGCTAAGCGATATACAGCAAGCGCTGTTGTATAGGCTTCGCTGCCTGCCAACATTTGTGTGTCGCTAAATACTTCTGTTGTTTTTTTGCTTCGTTGTACAAACTCATCTAATTGCGTATACAACGTTAGATCATTGCCCATATCAGCTGCTTTAAGATAAGATGGAAATATTGGAGCGTTACTCTCTAAACCTTGCAGGGCATCTTCCGAAAAGGTTTTATTACTGCTGTTGATCTTGGGAAGAATGGTGCGTTCTTTAACAGAAAGTCCTACTGCAAAAGACATGATACTATCGATCGTATCGAAAGCTGTTCTAAGATCTGCTATTTGTGCAGGCGTAAGCACAATATTTATTCGGTTGCTGTTGGCTGTTGGCATAATTAATTGCTTTTAGTTTTCAAATGTTTTTATCATTGTAAAACTCAGCAAACTGCATCATTAAAAAAATTGCGAGCACTGCTTTAGAGGTATTTTTTGCTATTTGTCCAGTAAAATTTTTTAAAGGTTTAGAGTAGTTATTATATAAGATAATTGTTGATAGAGGTTCTATTTTAAGGCATAATCGAAAAAGGGTGTTTTTCCCCTTTTAAATATTAGGCGTGATGTTTATTTTGGTAAAAATTTACATTATGCCAGTAATAGAAATAGACGAAGTTGTACTGGACTTTATACCAGGCTCAACAGGAATTGTATTCTTTATAACACGGGATGGCGTTAAACGCAAGACTCCGGAACTAGACCCCGTTGTTTTCAGTTCTTTATGTGCAGTACTTGAAAAGCCGTCTGTATTTGATACGGATGCGTATTCATTCCGAAACGTCTCAAGCAACATGCATTCACTTCAAGCAGTTAAGAAAATGAAATTCTCTGATACAGATTTAAAAGAAACTTCAAATTTTGAAACATGGATACTTCCAAAAAAATAATTATAGGTATTCTAATCGTTGTTTGTTTTTCTTCTTGTGTTCAAGACAAATATTTTTATAAATGCAATAAATTAAACACGATAAAAGCCGGCAATAGAGATAATAATGGTCGTCCCAAACCTCCGGATACCTTAGTAACTTTTAAGCCGCCAAAACATTTTCGGGGTAAATTGAAAGAATCTGATGATTACACAATCATTGTTCCTAACAAAGATTCTGATCTTATTCCTTACCGGAATGAATATAGAGATATTCTTAAAAGGCCAACAGATTCTTATAAGATGCTTGATTATAATAGTCAAATCAATTCATTAAAGGATAAATATTTTGTACCTATTGTTATCAAGGATACTGTCGATATTGGAAAGATTGTATACTTTGATAGTAAACCTGTCTTACAAACATTATCCACGCCAATAAAAATAAGGCCTGCTTTAACAGACCCTGCTTTAAAGGATTCTTTTCCTAGCCAAGTCACTACAGACGTTAACCTGGGCATTTCGTTTGGATGGAAGTTTACAGTAAATTTTTATAAACCAAGACCTAATTTATTTGATTCAAAAACGACGGCAATATCTTTAACTCCCGGAATATTTTATGGTATGGCAGCAACTAGCCTTACAGCTGCAAATACACGCAATCCAACAGTTACTATTGAAAGAGATGCTCTTACACATACACTAGGTTTCTTTGCAATGTTTGGGTTTAATAATATTAATATCGGATATACTGTAGGATGGGATTTTGTTACAGGGCCGAACAAATCCTCATGGGTATATCAAGGAAAAATTTGGCATGGAATCGCACTATCTTTAGATCTGATAAAATAAAACGCTTACACTTAAGGTGCTGAATCAGGCATGCAATCATTTAAATACCACATACACCACCCAGCTTAAAACATATGCAAGGCTCGTCATATAAACCAGTTGTATGGCGGGCCATTTCCAGCTACGGGTTTCCCGTTTTACAATAGCAAGCGTGCTCATGCATTGCATAGCCAAAACATAAAATACCAATAAGGATAATCCCGCAGCGAGCGTGTACACTTTGGTTCCATCTTCTCTTGTAGCGGCTTTCATTTTTTGTGTAAGAGTAGTGCTGTTATTATCATCATCGCCGCCCACGCTGTAGAGTGTTGCCATGGTACCCACAAACACTTCACGTGCAGCAAAGGAAGTTATCAATGCAATACCTATTTTCCAATCGTAGCCCAGTGGTTTTATAACAGGCTCTATTGCCTTACCAAGTGAGCCTGCATAAGAGTTTTCGAGCAAAGCGGTTTTGTATTCTTTGTCTAATTCGGCGGCTTGCTGCGGATGCGTTTTAGTGAGTAGCGCATACTGTTGCGTAACCGCAGTCATTTTATTTTTTGGACCATAAGTGCTAAGCACCCATAATAGTAAGCTTATTACCATGATCACCCTACCGGCATCAAACAAAAATATTTTTGCTTTTTCAACCATGGTAAAGCCAACATTTTTCCAGCGGGGGCTGCGATAAACAGGAAGCTCTAAAATGAAAAAGCTCTTTTCCTTTATCTTAATGAACCATTTCATTACATATGCTACTATCAGCGCCATAACGGTACCCAACAGGTAAAGTGCCATCATTACCAATCCCTGCAAGCTTAAAAAGCCAAAATATAATTTAGATGGAATAACGAGTGCGATCAAAATGGTATATACCGGTAAGCGGGCGCTACAGCTCATTAATGGTGTTATCATTATGGTGAGCAGCCGTTCTTTTTTATTTTCAATACTCCTGGCGCTCATGATGGCAGGTACTGCGCAAGCAAAGCCGCTGATCATCGGCATAACACTTTTTCCATTCAATCCAACTTTTCGCATAAGCCTGTCCGTTAGAAAACCTATGCGTGCCATATACCCCGTATCTTCCAATACCGTAATAATACCAAACAAAATCATTATCTGAGGTACAAAAACAATGATACCGCTTAACCCTGCAACTACGCCATTAATAAGTAAATCGCTAAACCAGCCGCCGGGCAAAACATTCGTCAACCAACCGCTCAATTGCCCAAAGCTCCATTCAATAAAATCCATGGGATATTGTGCGATCCAGAAAACACTTTGAAACAATAAAAACAAAACCACTAACAATATGATGTATCCCCAGGTTCTGTGCAGCAAAATATTATCCAGCTTTTCAGTGAACAATGTTTTTTGCAGCGGATCTGTTTCAACAACGGTTTGCTGCATGATGTGTTTAATGCGGTTGTAGCGCATTATTATTTCATCTGCCTGTGTTTTAGTAGGATTGAATTTATTATCAATCTCAATTTGTTCAATTTGATCCTGTAGTGACGTTGCTAGTTCAAAATTTTCATGATTGATCAAATAATGAACAGCGGCATAATTGCTTATATCCGGGATTATTTTCTTTACAGCGGTTACCGGCTGCATTGCCAAAGCATCTATATCAATAAAATCTCTTGGAATTGCATTGTGCAGGTTTTCAGCAGACAGCTCTACTGCTTTTTTTAATTGTGCTATTCCTTTGTTCTTTCTTGGATTTACAGGAATAACGGCAACGCCTAACTCTCTTTCCAGCCCGGCAATATCGATCTGTGTGTCTTTATTTGCCGCAATGTCCATCATGGTCAATGCAATTACCACCGGAATTTTCAGGTCAATTATCTGTGAGCAAAATAAAAGATTACGTTTAAGATTAGAAGCATCTGCCACCAATAAAACCATGTCCGGTTTTATTTCTTCATCCTGCCCAATTAAAACTTTGTACGCCACCCATTCGTCGGCACGTTTTGGGTATAAGCTGTAGGTGCCCGGCAGATCAATGATATTGGCGGTTAAATTCTCAGAAATACGACAAGAGCCGGTTTTTTTATCAACGGTAACGCCCGGAAAGTTGCCTACTTTTTGATTTAACCCTGTTAATGAATTAAAAAGAGAAGACTTTCCGCTGTTGGGATTTCCTACTAATGCTATGTTCAGCCTTTTTGTCAAGGTTGCAAAATTAACGCTAATGAACGGTTTGCGGGTTACGATTTAAGAAAGAGATTTCGAATGCATCTAAACAGCTGAAAATTCGTACAATCAAATAACTTTGTAATTATGGCAACCAGCAAGCTTAAAATAGATAATGAAGCCTTGGCAGAAGAGTTTTTTGAAGGCACTCATTTGCTGGGAATTGTAGCACCTATTAAAGATTACCAGTTTAGCTGGCAGCTGAATCAAATATTAGGATTTAAGTTCAGGCTGAATACGGATATTGAAATACAGCTGGCAAAAAAGCAACGCACCTATTTTTTTTCTATATATGAATATCCGGTTCCGGCTTCATCCCTAAAACATTATTTATATAATAACCAGTTCGACGGCGAATACTTGCTTCCTGAATTCAAGCACCTGGATTTTTTATGGTTATTGTGTGGCGATGAAGTAGGCGAAGAGGAATTAAAAAACCTGGTACAATCTATAAAGTCGTTGCCCGGTGTACAGTTGGTTACTGAAATGACCAACGAGAAAATTAAAAACAAGCAACATTTAATATTTTAAATTGACTGTTACCCATTTTGGAACAAACCTTGCTCTACAAATCCTATCGCAATAGGGAATTTGAAATTTATACTTTTTAATTTTTATTTTATGTGGATAGAAGAAAACAATACGCTCTATAAAAAATTTGAGTTCAAAAATTTTTCGGAAGCATTTGCCTTTATGACAAGGGTTGCTATTGAAGCAGAAAAAATGAATCATCATCCTTTATGGACAAATGTTTGGAACAGGGTGGAGATACAGCTTTCCACGCACGATGAAGGAGATATTGTAACCGATAAAGATAGAGAGCTGGCTAAAAAGATTGATAAGATCCTGGAGTAACGCAGCGACTTTTTATGAGCGGTAATATAGATGATATCTATATCAGCATTCTATCATTCCCGCTTTCTTCGTAACACAATGGCAGCATTATTTTCCAGGTCGGCGCTAAAATAAACTTCATAACGGGCTTTGCCATCTTTAATAACCAACAGGCCTGTATTAGGTGGAATAGTTCCTAAGCTTTCTGCGTATAAAACCAATAACAAGGAATCAGGAATATCTTTAGTATAAATAGTTTTTGAAGTGCCTTTTTCTGTCAATCCTTCTTTAGAAAAAATTAAATTCCCGTTCATTAAAATACTTACCGTATCGCCATCAACCACCCCGTTATCGTATAAGGTAAACAGTAAGCTGTCGGTATTGTATTCAATGGTTCTAATAGTAGCTGTTTTTCTTTTGTTGGCATTTGCTGCCGCAATAACAGGTTTTTCAGGAACATCTTTTTTAGCAACAATCGGTTGCTCTGTTTTTTCTTTTATTTTTTCTTTTTGTACAACAGACTTGTCTTCTTTTTTATTTTTCTTAACCGGTTCAACAAGGGCTACAATCGATGAATCTTTTTGCTCAACATTTTTTTTAGCTTCTGATTTTTTTTCTTTCTTGTTGGGTTTAGCAATAGCTATCGTTGATGAGTCTTCCTGTACAACAATTGGCTTGATTTCCGGCTTCTTTTCTTTCTTATTAGGCTTTGCAATAGCTATGGTTGTTGAGTCTTTACGTATAGCAGCATCTGTTTTGGCGGATGTGTTGATTGTTGGTTTGGGTGAATTGTTTACTGCCAGTTCATTCTTTTGTTCTTCTGATAAAAAGGAAAGATCATTCGATAGTTTCATTTCTGCCAACTTTTTCAAGATCGGTTGTTCTTTCCAGTCATAATTTTTTCTCTTTACTTCAACGCTTCCGGTTACGGGATGATACTCCTTTGTCCAGTTCGTTTTCCATTTACCGCTTAATATCAATACAGAATCCTTAACCTCTAGTGTAAGTATCATTAACTTCTTTACTCTTTTTGATGGCGCAACAGAATAATTATCAGAGATAAGATTCATATCTTCTACAATTATCTTATCATCCTTGATTTTTATTTTAACGTCTTTTAATCCATATTCCGTGCTGCTGTCTGTTTTAAATACCGCATAAGAATACCCGCTAAATTTTCCTTTCTCTTCGCTGATGGCCAAGTCGTAAGGAATATATTTTTGAGTGGTATCGTCATACAATTCACCTTTCCAAAGTCCACTAAGATCTGGTAGCTGCTGCGCAAATAATTTTATTGGAAGAATAAATAATAAAATGAGAATGGACTTATAGCAGCAGTGTTTTTTCATGCAATAAAAATAAATGTTTTCTCACAGAGAGATCAATCTGATTTTTCCAATTCAAATAAAGCTTCTACTTTTTTTCCTAAAGCAGTAGCCAGTTTCAAAGACAATAATACAGAAGGAATATAACGTCCTGTTTCAATTGAGATGATTGTTTGCCTGGACACATTTACCATTTCCGCTAATTGAACCTGGGTAAGCTCTTTGTTAATTCTTTCTTCTCTTAAATAATTTTTCATCACTTGATCTTGATATGCAGGATGTAATTGAAACGAGCTATAAAACAAAGCCAAAAGAGAAATATTACACTGATAAAGAAAAACATTAAACCTCCTTCGTTCGGTTCCTTAAAAAAGATCATTAACAGTAACCCAATAATTATAAATATTATTTGAGCTAATGCAGCAAACTGAAAGCTGTCCAATCTTGTTCGTTGCACCATTTCATCTTCAATTTTTTCCCTGGAAAATGTTACAAAATAAATTCCTGCAAGAAAAGAAATAAATGAGATGGTTGCTATGATCACGTTAGCAAGATGGTATGGCGAGCTATTGGAAGTTTCCGGCTTTTCTCCAAAAACAATCATTAGCACCCGGGTAATTAAACCCAATTGCATACATATCCAAAGGATAAATCCTATTGGAGCAATTATAGCCCCTGTTTTCTTAAATCGATGTGGCAGTAATAATTTCATGGCTGTGATATTTGTTATTCAACAAATGTAAAGTATACTTTACACAACTTCAAGTTAATTTTTTAGCCACCCAAGGAGCTTTCCGGAGTAATTTTAAGCTGAGAGTATTTTTTATGGCATAAAAAAAGCCGTTATCATGTAACGGCTTTATAAAAAATTTATTGAATGTTATCCATTCATACTTGTAAGAAACTCCAGGTTATCTTTTGTACCCTTCATATTCTTAAGCAAAGTAGAAATTGCTTCTTCCTGATTCATATCTGCCATGTGTTTGCGCAGGATCCACATACGTTGAAAAACATCTTTGTCTAATAACAGATCATCTCTACGTGTGCTTGATGCTACAATATCAATAGCAGGGAAAATGCGTTTGTTTGATAATCTTCTATCCAGCTGCAACTCCATGTTGCCGGTACCTTTAAATTCTTCAAAAATAACTTCGTCCATTTTGCTACCGGTATCCACCAATGCTGTTGCCAATATTGTTAAAGAGCCGCCATTTTCAATTTTACGTGCTGCACCAAAAAACTGTTTAGGCTTTTGCATTGCATTCGCTTCCACACCACCCGATAAAACCTTACCGGACGAAGGAGCAACGGTATTATGTGCTCTTGCCAAACGTGTAATACTGTCTAACAGTATTACCACGTCATGACCACACTCTACTAAACGTTTGGCTTTTTGTAATGCAATAGTGCTAACCTTCACGTGCTTTTCAGCAGGCTCATCGAATGTGGATGCGATCACTTCTGCTTTTACGCTACGTTCCATATCTGTTACCTCTTCCGGACGTTCATCTACCAACACGATCATTAAATAACATTCCGGATGATTTTCTGCAATAGCATTTGCCACTTCTTTCAGCAACATGGTTTTACCTGTTTTAGGTTGCGCTACAATCAATCCACGCTGGCCTTTACCAATTGGCGTAAACAGGTCCATTATACGAGTGCTGTAATTATCAGACTTGATACTAAGATTTAATTTTTCAAATGGAAATAACGGTGTTAAATAATCAAAAGGCACACGGTCTCTTACTTCTTCCGGCGATTTACCGTTGATGGTTTCTACTTTTAATAAAGCAAAATATTTTTCACCTTCTTTAGGTGGACGAACAGAGCCATATACAGTATCACCGGTTTTTAGCCCGAATAATTTTATCTGGCTTGGCGAAACATAAATATCATCGGGTGATGAAAGATAATTATAATCGCTGCTTCTTAAAAAGCCATAGCCATCAGGCATCATTTCCAAAACACCTTCGCCCAGTATAACACCATCAAATTCTATATTGAATAAGTTAGGGTCTCTATCACGACGGTTGTTTTGATATTTTTGAGGATAGCTTGGTAATTCAGGCTCAACAAAAGCTTCCGGCTGTTGAGAGTCTTCTTCATGCAATAAAGAAGCAATGGCTGCAGGCACTGTAGTTTCTTCTTCCGTAAGGGGATGAAGATCTTCTTCCTCAGCCTCTTCCTTTTTAGTTGATTTTTTCCGTTCTGCCACTGGTTCTTGTTTCCTCGCAGGCTTTGCTTTTTCCTGCATCACTTCCGCATCTTCGGTGCTGTTCGCTGTGGTAGCTTTTACAATACGCTTGCGTTTTGGCTTAGCGTCTTCATTTTTGTTTTCTGCGTTCATAGTCGCTTGTTTATCCAGGATCTTATAAACAAGGTCCTGTTTGTCTAATTTTTTGTAGTTGGGTATGCTTAGTTGTTCTGCTATGTCTTGCAACTCAGGAACGAGCAAGTCGTTCAGTTGTAATATATCGTACATAAAAAATTGAAAAGATTTATTCTTTAACCGCTCTTAAACTCTTGAAAATTGAATGAGAATTTATATTGATTGGATTGGATATTCTGATGAAGTAAACGATTGGAAAGACCTTATCAGTTGATATTCCGCCACAATATTACGGGCTTTTTCCGAAAAATGCAATTTTTTTGTTGATAAGCATTGGGGGGCTTGATCGGACGACATTGGTACAGTTTATCCTCAAAAAGAAAGGATTTGTTCAAATAATAATCGCTACTGAGCGAAAAATGCAACAATAATATCAATTAAAAATCAGCGAAGCCAAGCAAATCGGTAAAGTCTGTAGTTTATCTTTGCTGCCCTTAATTAAATGGTATGTTTAACAAAAGAGTAAAAATTAAAGAGCTATTGGCAACAGATAAAGCCAATTATGAGGCAACAGTAATGGGATGGGTGCGCACTTTCCGAAATAACCAGTTTGTAGCGTTGAATGATGGAAGCACCAATGCCAACTTACAGATTGTAGCAGAATTGGGGAAATTTGATGATGCTCTTTTGAAAAGATTGACTACAGGCGCTTGTATAAAAGCAACCGGTGAAATAATTCCATCGCTTGGCAAAGGACAAAAAATAGAATTAAAGGCAAGCGCAATTGAGATACTGGGAGATTGCGATGCAGAAAAGTACCCGCTGCAATTAAAGAATCGCCCGAGCTTAGAATACCTGAGAGATATTGCACACCTTCGTTTTCGTACCAATACATTTGGTGCTGTGTTTCGTGTGCGGCACACATTGGCATATGCCATTCATAAGTTTTTTAACGATAAAGGCTTTGTGTACCTGCACACGCCGATCGTTACTGCAAGTGATGCAGAAGGCGCCGGTGAAATGTTCAGAGTAACTACATTGCCTGTTGATGGCAGCGCTCCAAAAAACGATGATGGCTCTGTAAATTTTAAAGAAGATTTTTTTGGTCGAAGTACAAACCTTACCGTTAGTGGGCAATTAGAAGGAGAACTGGCGGCAATGGCATACAGCGATGTTTATACATTTGGACCAACTTTTCGTGCAGAGAACAGCAATACTACCAGACACTTAGCTGAGTTCTGGATGATTGAGCCGGAAGTTGCTTTTAATGATCTGGAAGATAACATGAACCTTGCGGAAGAATTCATTAAATACATTATCCGTTATGCAATGGATAATAACAAAGAAGACCTGGAGTTTTTAGCGCAACGTTTGGAAGAAGAAGAAAAGCAAAAGCCACAAAACGAACGCAGTGAATTAGGCTTGATCGAAAAATTAAAATTTGTAGTTGATAATGATTTTGAACGATTGACCTATACAGAAGCAATTGAAATTTTAAAAGAAAGCAATCACAACAAGAAAAAGAAATTTCAATACATTGTAGATAAATGGGGAGTTGATCTGCAAAGTGAGCATGAACGTTATTTAGTAGAAAAACATTTTAAAAAACCGGTAATACTCACTAATTATCCCAAAGAGATAAAAGCGTTTTACATGCGTCAGAATGATGATGGTAAAACCGTGGCAGCAATGGATATATTAGCGCCGGGCATTGGTGAAATTGTTGGTGGTTCGCAAAGAGAGGAAAGATTAGATCTGTTATTACAGCGGATGGAAGAAATGCATATTCCTGCAGAAGAGCTTTGGTGGTACTTGGATACAAGAAAGTTTGGTGCTTGTCCGCACGCAGGGTTTGGATTGGGTTTTGAGCGTATGGTACAGTTTGTGACCGGTATGGGAAATATAAGAGATGTAATTCCTTTTCCGCGTTATCCGAAGAGTGCAGAATTTTAATAATTAAAAAAGAGTGTTTATAAAGAGAGGCTATGAAAGCCTCTCTTTTTGTTAGAAGAAGTTATATACAGCTATAGAAAGTTATCTTTTTTATCAAAAATACACCATATACACAATAAAGCTTATTTGTTTCCGTTGAAGTAGATGTAAAATCCAATATACGAGTATGAAAACCTTGAAAAACATTTCGCACCCCATTGTACAGGAAATTAGAAACTTTTTTAATCGCTTGTTACATACCTCAGACGGATATACTGTTAAATATTATAGTAAGAAAAATAAAAGGTTCCGTCAACACTGGCACGAACCTTTAGTAAAATAAGTTACTAACCCTCAGAATAAACAAAACCTCCGGCTAAAACCGGAGGTTTATTGACAAATTCGATGGGTAATTGCGGAAATTACTGATTTAAAAAATTAGAAAAAATGCTATTGATAATAAAACCCAATATCTTTTATTTTACATTCTAAAATCGAAAAATCTATGGAAAACCAAAGCCCAAAAACCGCTACCTATTTTAATGGATTGCTCAAATTCATTGCTGAATCTTTCCAAAATCTTTTTGTATCTGAATCTGCAAAAGATTTCAAACGTTGGAAAAATTTTATTGCGTCTTAATTAACTAAATAAATATTCCACATCTGCTTTTGTAAGCGACTTAACAAAGCCTGCATCATCGGCTATAAGATCCTTAGCCAATGCTCGCTTACGTTCTTGTAATTGAAGAATTTTGTCTTCAATCGTATCAATGCATATCATCCGGTAAGCAAAAATGTTTTTCGTTTGCCCGATACGGTGCGTACGATCTATGGCTTGTTGCTCAACAGCAGGATTCCACCAGGGATCAACAATGTAAACATAATCTGCAGCAGTAAGGTTAAGACCGACACCACCGGCTTTTAATGAAATCAGGAATACTCTGCATTCATCGTTGCCCTGGAAATTCTCAATAGCTTTTTGACGTTCATTCGTTGTTGAACTTCCATCAAAATATTCGAAAGGAATATTCTGTTCCTTTAATTTTTCTTTTATTAATGCTAACATTCCTAAAAACTGGGAGAACACTAACGCCTTGTGCTCACCAATATTTTCAGCGATCTCTCTTGCCAGCTCTTCCAGCTTAATAGAATGGTTGGGATATTTTTCTTCTTCATTTAAAATAGCCGGGCTGTCACATATCTGGCGCAACTTCATTAAGCCTTGTAAAATGGTCAGCTGAGATTTATCGATACCTTGTTCATCAATAACACCCATGATCTTATCACGATAGCTGTTACGATACGCATCATAAATTTTGCGTTGTTCTGTTTCCATTTCGCAGAACAAAATTGTTTCTGTTTTTTCCGGCAGATCTTTTGCAACCTGCTCTTTAGTGCGGCGCAAGATGAATGGATATAATAGTTTACGCAGATGTTCTTTTTGTTCCTGTTCACCGAATTTATCTATCGGCGTTGCAAATTCATTTCTGAAAAATTCCATGCTGCCCAATAAACCCGGGTTCAAAAAATTCATTTGCGCAAAAATATCAAACGTATTGTTTTGCAACGGTGTACCGCTCATGCACAAACGATTTTTTGCCGTTAATAAACAAGCGGCTTTTGTAACTTTTGAAGATGGATTTTTTATTGCCTGGCTTTCATCCAGCACTACATAATCGTACATGATACGCATCAATACGGTAGCGTCGCTCCTTAATGTTCCGTAGGTAGTTACTATTACATTATACTTCTGCAATTCCTCTATATCCCTGGTACGCAAACCTCCATGATGTATGCGCCAGGTCAATTGCGGTGTGAACTTTTTTATTTCATTTTCCCAGTTGTAGATAAGTGTTGTAGGACAAACTACAATTGCTTTTAAGGAACCCTCTTTGTTTTTATAATGTTGCAGCATCGTTAATGCCTGCACGGTTTTACCCAACCCCATATCATCTGCCAAAATACCTCCCCAGCCAACATCATTCAAATAATTCAGCCAATGATACCCTGAAACCTGGTAAGGCCGTAATATAGATTGTAATTCAGCTGGTGTATCAATTTCGGGAATATGCTTAAACTCTCTTAGGCGTTCAAATTTTTCATCCAGGGCAAAGCTTAATTCTTCTGCATTTCTTGTTTCATACAATTCATCAATCACACTCATGTGATATTTTGATAAACGCAGTTGATTGTTTTTACCATCGCCAACTTTAAATAGCAGGGAGTATTTTTTTAGCCATTCTTCCGGCAGTATTCCTAATGTTCCGTCGCCTAATTGAACAAAAGAACGTTTGTCTGCCAATGCTTTTTTAATATCGTTTATACCTACCCGTTGTCCTTCAAAATCAATTTCCACCTTTGCATCAAACCAGTCTAACCCACTGCTTACATGAATATGTGTGGATGGGCGTGCGGTATTGAAGCGGAAGTTCTTTAATGCCTCAAAACCATACACCGGTATTTTACTGTCCTTCATTGCATCGATGAAAAGGAAGAACCAATTGTTACGCAACACTTCTGTTCCCTTTAATACAAATCCGCTACCATCCTGTGTTTTAGAAAATTGAGAATGCAAAGAAGACAGCTTATCTACAAACCGTTGTTCTGCTTCTTTATTGCGATGAATGATTAGAATCTTATCTCCTTCCGGAATGGTTACCGTGTCTTTATCATTAGGTTTTGTTTGATACCCTTTGTAATTATATACAGGTTGAAAAACCAGATAATCGCCTTTTTCCTGTAGCAACAAGCTTACTTCCGGTTCGCCGCTTTTTACTTCTTTTATTAATGACTTATCAAACTCAACTTCGTATTCTTTTGTCAAAGGCATGATAAGCTTTTGCATTTGCTCTGTCCAATTCTCTTTATCAAGCTTAATGCTGCCTTTTTTCAAAAATTTTTCTACCTGTAAAACATCTTCGGGTTTTTTCCATAAATAAAAAACATGATTGTATAAAAACAATAAGCCATTGTCATGTTCATTATCTATAATAGAATGGGAAGCGCCATTGGCATTTACCTTACACTGCAATTCAAAATGACTGTTCTTAGCTTCTATTTTAAATTGAGGTACAATAAAATTATTGCCGAGTGAAACTTCGGCAAGATTTTCCGTTTTAAATGCTTTTTTTACCGGCAGGTAATAAACAAAAGAACCTGCTGATTGCTCTTCAAATATTTTTTTAAGTTTAGGTTGAAGGTACTCTACGATCAACGCTTTTGTTTCTTCCGGTAATTCATCATTTTCGTTATGGATGATATTTTCCCAAATGCCACTAAATGGAGAATTGCGATTGATGTATTTATTTATTTCGGAAGATTGCAGCTTTCTTATTTGCTGCAATAACATTTTATCTTCTTCACTAAAAAAATCAGTATTTACATATTTTGTCAGGTCGAGCTTTTCCGGCTTGCTGACAAATTTCCTATTCTCTTCATCTGCTTCGCCTTGTATAGCATCTACAATAAAATAAGGGTAAGTGGTGCTGTTGAAATTAAATACGATGCCCAGCTTTTTTATAGCGGGCGCTGTAACAACAGCGGTTTCGGTTACAACTTCAGCAGCCTGCTGCTGTTCCCGCATGTAATGCGGCTTGTCGGGCACAGCCACCGGTGCCACTCTTTTTATAGAAGTGTCTAATACCTTTAAAAAGGGCTTTCCTTCTTTATAAATGAATTCAAATTTTCCGTTAAGATCATCTTCTAAGCTATAGCCATATATCTGTAAGAGTTTATTCTTTTCTTTATCCCAATTGCGAATACTATCAAAGTAGTTTGCTCCATAGGCATTTAACAGTTGTAAAAACAAAGCCGTTTTATGTTCGCAAAGTGGATGCTCATTTTCTAAACAATTACAAGATGTATCAAAATTTCTTTCATCATTTTTCTGAATTACCAATGAAAATAATTGTCCGTTATAATCCAGCTCTGCCTCCACTGTTTCATTAGCCGCTTTGTTAATAACAGCTTTTGTGGTGCGTAATATATTTTCAGCAGTTTCGTAAATGGCGGGGGAAGCCAGCAGGCGGATCACTTTCAGATCAATAAACTTCATCTTAGCCACCGTGTGGCGTTGATTGTATTGAATACTATTACCACTCAGCATGTTTTTATCGATCAATTCCTGCAACAAAAACAATGCTGCTGCTTCATGGCGGCAAATATCTCCTATATTATAAGGACAGCTGCAACGCAAAGTCATCGACTTTGGATCGTCGTATTTCTGAATATTTACTTTGTAATAAGTATTGTAAATATCATCCTTTACCCGCAGTGTTACAGAATTCATTAACTCATCGTGCTCGATCATTTCAACAAGTCCTGTAGAGTGGATCTTTTTGCCGCGTCGTATAACTTCATCGGTGCCGGTATTGTAAACGTACTTGATAAGATGTGATAACGCCAAGGTAATTTATTTATGGTTAAGGAGCGGCCATTCACAAAAGGCCAATTTGCAAAAGTAAAGGAAAATACTTGAGGAAAAGATGCGATTTGAAAAGTTTGTGGAGAAAAGACCGAAGTTTTAACTTAATGCTATTTTTATAGAAACAAGCAGCAAGAAAACTGATTACCTTCTTTCTGTGGCTTACAATTATTGTTAAGCCTGTTGTGCTATTAAATTTCCGTCTTTATAAATAGATAAAACATTTGCTACATCTTCGGTTAGACAATACCGTATATCTTTTTCCAGGCCAAAGCCGCTTAAGCGATGATAATGAGAAGCATCTTTGTTTTTGATAAACTCAAACAAATCTGGCTTTGCTTCATTATATAATGTTTCTGCGATCTTAGAAGAATCGCAATTGATATTGAAGCTGTCTTTTATGCGGTTGATAACTGCTCCTGCAAACAATGTGTCTTCAATGTTAATGCGGTCTTTCCATGCAGCACAAGCTAGTACCACATTTTGATTTTGCTGCACTAAGTAATTACAAACAGCAGATAAATTAGGGAAAGAACCGGTAATGATTCCCTTGGCACCCCTATCCAAAGCCATGTGCAGCAAGCGGGTACCGTTAGTAGTAGTAAGTACTAATGTTTTTTTACCAATAAAAGTAGTAGGGTATTCAAATGGTGAGTTGCCGTGTTTTAAACCTTCTGCAATTTGTCCATCTCTTTCGCCGGCAGTAATACCTTCAATCTGTTTGCCTATACGGATACATTCTGCAACACTATCAACAGGAATAATATTTTTAGCGCCATTGTGTAATGCCGTTGCAATAGTTGATGTTGCTCTTAATACATCGATAATTACAACAATGCTGCTGCTTACATCATATAAATGTAACAATGATGGAGATAAGCTTGTATATAACGATGGCTTTAATTGACTCATTGAATACATAATTTAAAGAAATGGAATTTTTACCACTTTAGCTTTTATTAACGATTGGCGAATTTTTATAAATATTTCACTGTCTGTTGCTGCATATTCTGTACTTACATAACCTAAACCGATTGGTTTATTAAGCGTTGGTGACTGCGTACCGGAAGTTACTTTACCAATAACATTGCCGGCTGCATCAGTTATTTCATAATCATGCCGGGCAATACCTTTCTCCAATAACTCAAAGCCAACAAGCTTTCTTTTAATACCTTCTGTTTTTTGGTTTTCTAAAATATCTTTTGCCGTAAAGTCTTTGGTGAATTTTGTTATCCAGGATAAACCTGCCTCTAATGGAGAAGTGGTATCATCAATATCATTCCCATATAAACAAAAACCTTTTTCCAGGCGCAACGTATCTCTTGCTCCAAGACCAATTGGTTTTATACCATAAGAAGCCCCCGCAGCAAAAATTGCATCCCATATCTTATTGGCGTTATCATCTTTATCTTCAAAATAAATTTCAACGCCGCCTGCGCCCGTATAACCGGTGGCGCTTATTAAAACATTTTCAACGCCGGCAAAAGTGCCTTTGGTAAATGTGTAATATTTTAAATTTAGTATATCCTTATCCGTTAGCGATTGTAAAATTTTTGTTGCGTTAGGTCCTTGTATTGCCAGCAAACAGGTTTTGTCGGAAATATTATGCGCTTCTACATTTTTGTTGCTGAACTGCATGATCCAGCTCCAATCCTTTTCGATATTGCTTGCATTTACTACCAGCATATACACGTTATTTTCTTCAATGCAGTACACCAACAGATCATCAACAATGCCGCCTTCTTTATTAGGCAAACAGCTGTATTGTGCTTGACCGGCCTTTAATTTAGAAGCATCATTAGTAGTAACGCGTTGAATCAGGTCCAATGCATCTGTTCCTTTTAAAATAAACTCACCCATATGGCTTACATCAAAAACACCGGCATTGTTACGTACAGCTGCATGTTCATCATTAATGCCTGTATAACTTATTGGCATATTATAACCTGCAAAGGGAGCCATTTTTGCGCCTAATAAAATATGTTTTTCTGTAAATGGAGTGTTCTTCATTAATAATATAATTGCTGTAAGGGTAACGGCAAAAATAACTTAAAAGAAAGAGAAATACGATGTAAGTTTCTCACAAAGAAATGGCAAAGAAAGATGCGGAGAACAAAAAGAAAAATCCCGCCTGCTACAACGGGATCTTTTTTGTTTCAACTTCAACAAAGCCATCGAAACTATTTTACATAAAGGAACCAATGGGAGAGCCGGTAGGTTTCATGTACGTGCTGGGTTGTTGCCTTTGAATTTTTCGCTTTTCATTATTTAATTCTTTTTCCAACGCTTTTTCTATTGAATCTTTTTTTCGTTCTGCTATATTTTGTAAGGAGTCCATTATGTTTTGCAATGAATCCATTTTGTTTTCTTTTTCATCACCCATATCGTCGTTTTCAGAATTGATTTTATTGCCAGTTACTTGTTCTCCTCTTAAAGTATATAGATTCCCATCGGCGTGCATTGTATAATAAATATTTTTTTTCAATTTAGGGTATTCATCATCATTCCAATCAATATCTACATTATCATTGTTATCATTCCATCCAATATTGATGTCTGCCATTTGCCCGGTACTTTCATCAACAAGTATTTGTTTGCCTACCGGAACGTAAATTGTCACCAGCACCCGTTGGTTTCGAAATTTTTCTTTTTCAGAAAAAGAAATGTATCTGTCCAATACTAATAGCGAATCAACCTGACGGCCATTAAAAGAAATTAAATCTGCTGTTATCTCTGCTGCCGATTTTCTATTTCCATTTGCCAATTTTTTTACAGTAACAGAAAAGCTATCATTCGATGATTTTAAAATTTGAATGCCGATATTTTTCATATAAGCGCTGTCTCCATCAATTCTAAACCAATTGCTTGAATGGTTTTTTACAGGATAATTAGCTGTTACTTCTAATTTATTTACCGCCGGATTAGCAAGCACTAAATTTTGTTCTATTCCATCATTTTTATACTTAAAATCTTTAGTTATTGATACTAACAGGCAAATGGCAGAAGCCCATCCTAATATCCATAAGCAAATAAAAGTTAAGCGCAATAATTTTCTATTGTTTTTTACTTTAGCTAACCGACGAATGATCCATGTGATCAATCCAATAAAAGGAGCTCCGATAAAAAATAATAAAGTACCCCATGCACAGATATTTTGCCATCCATCTGCTATAAAAAAGTTTTTTAAAGGAAATACACTAACAGCGCCAATTACAATAGCCAATAAAGCGAGAAGCAAAAAGAATACAACTACACCAATAATAAAGTAGCCGAATATTTTCAGTATTAAAACAATAATATCTCCTAATGAGCGGCTGCTTCGTTTAACAGCAACGTTAATGTCCGCACCAACATTTTTTCCTCTTTCAGAAGCATATGCTTTTGCTTCCTGCCCAAATTTTTCAGCACGATCTTTAACTCCTTTCATCTCTTCCATTACAGAATTTTTAATTGAGTTAAGGTCAACCTTTTCTCCTTTCATTTCTAATTTTTCGGCGGTAGTAGTTGCTTCGGGAATTACCATCCATAATATAATATAGAAAATAAAAGCACCGGGACTAAAGCTAAAACGCAGTATGCTGGGGAAATTAAAAAATACCCAATGACTCCAATGAAAAGCAAAAGATAAAAAAGGAATCAAGAATAAAATTCTTGGTATCCATGGATTAATGCCTAAATAATTACCAATGCCGCTGCATACGCCTGCAATTATTTTATCATCACTATCCCGGTAAAATTTTTTTCTTGTTCCGCCAATTTCAAGAGAAGAAGAACTTGGAACAAAAACCCAAACTAAAACATAAGGTACCAATAGCGGACCGCCAAATATGACGGTAATAATGCGAACTACAATGGTGTCAATACCTAAATAGCTGGCAACACCACTGCAAACGCCCCCCAATATTTTATTATTTTCATCCCGATATAAGCGTTTATGCGTAGCAGTTGTATTGGTTGTTGCAGATGATTGTTGAAAATTTTCCTTTGAATCCTGTTTTGTACTTTCTGCATCTCCAAAATCTTCCGGGCGACCAATGCTTTTAATCACAGCATTAATATCGTCATCTGTAATACAGGTAGCGCCCTTTTTTAAAGTTTCCTGAAAGAGTTCACTAATGCGGTTTTCTATGTCATTAATAATTTCATCTCTGCCTTCTTCATTCGCAAAGTAGGCACGTAAACTTTCTGTGTAATTTTTAAGCAACTCAAAAGCAGAAACTTCAATTGGAACAACCTGTCCCTGGAAGTTTATATTTATTACTTGTTTCATGGCTTATTATTTTATTGATGCCGTAGCATCTTTAAGAGTTGAAGTTGTTATTTGAATTTTGTTGTTCTGTTTCTGATAATGTTTTCACCGCATTTGCCAGTTCGTTCCAGGTTGCTTCCAGTTCTTTATAAAAAGCGGCGCCTTTTTCTGTAAGCGAAAAATATTTTCGTGGCGGACCGCTATTACTTTCTACCCACCTGTAGGTAAGAAATTCTGCATTTTTAAGTCGTGTTAATAAAGGATATAATGTGCCTTCAAAAATGTTAAGATTGGCCGCCTTCATTTTTTCAATAATATCCGAAGGATAAGCTTCTCCTTGTTTTATTACCGAAAGAATACAAAACTCCAACACACCTTTTCGCATCTGGCTGGCTGTATTATCAATATTCATTTTCTTTTAGTTTTTAAATTAACAGTACAAAAATATAAAAAATTAAGTACTATGCAACACATAATACCATTTATTTTTTAGTAGCTGGCTGTAAAAAGTAGGATATTTTTAAGCTAGAATCAATGTAGTAAAGAATTTCAGCAATTTTTTTAACAAATAAAAAATATAAATTTAGGTAGTAATACCCTGTTTACACAGGGCGTTGTTTAAAAAATATTGGCGGCTGATTTTTGCCGCCGTTTAAATGAACTAAAAACTTTAAAGGTAGCCAAGAGGCTACCTTTTTTATTTATGTTAAAATTAGATATCAAAATTTTTCAAAAATTTCGTGTTTGGCTATCTTTTTGATATAAAGCCATTGTTAGAAATTTTTAGTGGGTAATTTCTTTCCCACTAAAAAAAATTAAAAAATAATGCTCTACCTTTGTTCCAGTTCTTTTATATAGCTGCTTTCATAATCTAAAAAACCAAAAGGATGGAAGACTAAACAATAGATTATTAAAGATTATGATGCAAGCACATATAAATTGTGGTTGCCAACCGAGGGTATATTATGCCCTCTATTACATAACAAGAAATGGAGAGCTCGTGCTCCCCATTCTACCACGTTGTCGAGTGGTCATTAGTTATTGTACTTGTTGCGGTTGGCTCGCTTATCAGAGATAAGCCACCACAAATTAGAACGCAAAGCCTCGTGTTGACAGCACGGGGTTTTGTTATTTTAATAAAATCTTAAAGAAAAAGTTGAATTGACTCAGGTTTGTAAGTTTGGACGATCTACAATTTAATTTAGTTTTATTCTCCTCTTTTCCGTTGTTCTACAATTACAGTTGTACTCTATTTGGTATTGTACAATTGTCCTACAAATTTAATTCCTTGTTTTGAAACAACCAAATACTCTCTATTATCTCCGGTGATTTTTACTACTTTTCTGTCTGTTTTTCTATTTTTGTACGCTGATTTTTAATATACGCTACATTATCTGTTCAAATCGACTGATTTTCTTCCTTAATTAATTAACTGTTCTCAAGGGATAGATACCTGATTTTTTACATACTGTAGTTAACCGTCTAAAAGCAATTATTGTAAATGTTTTTTATTAACCGATTGTGAATAATTACGAAATTCAATACAGTATTGGGTTTTGGTGAAAATTTTCCACGAAAACAACAATTGTGTAAAAAAATCTATGGAAGTTGTAATATTTGACTTTATTTTTGTATATGCAAACTTCCCCTGATATGAGGAAGCTCATAAGTTCTTTTTTTAATGATACGGCAATACAAAAGTAAACATTTTAAAATATGCGGTAAACACATATTATACACAAATGCATGCACATTAGTTTTGCCTAAAAGATATTACACTTTGTTATTGTAATGCCTCCTCCCCACGTACCAAAGCATCAAAATGAGTCTCATCATTAGTTGAAAATGTTGATGTATAGAACATCGCCAAGGATGACCGCCCTTGTAACTAAAAACTCGGTCAAAATCGAAGGGGGTATTGCAAAATGGCTAAAACAGTATGCCAAAAGTGTGGACAGCAGTGCGACCTGATTTTCAGGTGGAGTTTTACTCACCCAGAAACAGGACAGGAAATAAGGTCCACAACAAGACCTTTTCCTATCCCGGTCTGTTCTTGCACTAAACGAAGTGTCTAAAGTGTCGTAGCTTTAGAAAGCACACCTTCTCGGTTTCTACCGGGAGGGTTTTATTTGAAAGGGTTACTCCCTTTAAGTTTAATTAAAAGAATATCCTGCCAAAAAATGTTAATTTGGCAAACTTAGTTTAAAGTAATAAAGCAATGAACATTTTTTACTTAAACGGTTCTTACTAATTTTTATTGAATTTGAACATAAAAAAATACCCGTAGATTGAGGGTATTTCAAAGGCTATAGATTCTTTTCCCATTCACTGCGGCAAATATATATACATAATTTTCAAAAAAAAGCATCACCGGTAAACTTTTTGTTGATTTTTTACAATTTGTTAGTAATTATACGGTAATAAATTAGCAAATTCACGTAAATAATAGTAAAATCCGTCGTATTCTATTTTTTAGACTCCTTAATTACAAAAAATGTTGCTTTTTGTTTACTTCTTTATGATCTAAGTATTTGGCGTAGTTAATTTTACCATTCTTTGCATTATTTGCGCAAAATTTACAGGTGTTCTATATGAATTTTGCTTTTCAATTAGCTTTTTAGCCAATTCTTCAAAATCAGCTTTTGTACTACAGCATTGCAAGATCCCTAAAATTTTGGCTGTTTGTAATTGAACAGCATCATTTTTTAATAGCTCTTCATTAAACACAGGTAAGTCAATAGTTTTTTTTGTTTTAACTAAAATATCCAAAAGCTCTTCATCGGTTAAACCTGTATAAATATATTGTTTAGCAAATTTCTGTAGATCGCCAAATTGACTCAGCCTGCTTAATTCTTCCATTAATTGAGTATGTATAGTGTTCTTTAACATTATGGTGCTGTTAGGTTTTTATAAGTAATACGCTTGTTTTGCGCCGAGCGTAAAAGTATATTGAATTTTTCATCTATTGGCACTTGCCTATTGTTATACCTAAAACTATACTCGTCGGCATAACCTTGTAAGTGCTTACGGCTTGCATGGTAGTAAGTGCCTATAATGCCTCGCTTAAAGTGCGACCAAAAGCCTTCAATATTATTAGTACAAGTTTCACCATTTTTATATTGCTTACGGCTATGGTCAATTATACTATGGTCGTAGTGCCTACCTAAGCCATTATAAGCAAACCATTCATCGGAGTATATAATACTACCAGCTTTAACGTTGGCAAAAATCAGTGGTTGTATATTTTCTGCCTTAGTATCAGGCACAACAAAACACCTTACTTCACCACCACGTTGTAATATGCCTGCTACGGGTGTTTTATCCTTAAAGCTACGCCCTTGATTGTTTTTTACTTTTTTATCCCAATGCCTATTTTTGTTTTTACCACCAACAAATGTTTCGTCAACTTCAACAATCCCTTCAAGGTACTTGGTGAACACCCCACAGCGTAGAGCAAACCGTAACCTTTGCAGTACAAACCAACCAGTCTTTTGGCTAACCTGTAAATCTGCGGCAAGTTTATAACTACTTATGCCTTTATGTGCGGCAAACAGATATACAGCAACAAACCATTGTTGCAGGCTTATTTTTTTGTTTTCAAATAGTGTACCTGTGCAAACATTAAAGTATTTGTTTGTGTCCTTACACTTGTACCTATTATTGGCACATTTGTACACTTTGGAGCCAGCTTTAAAAGGCGATATTACTTTGCCATTCCACCGTAAAATTTCTAAATGTTTGATACAACTATTTTCGTCTGGAAACGCCTGTAGTAGCTGGATTAGGCTGTTAAAGGGTGTTAAGTTTAGCATTATTAGGGCTTTACCTAAATTTACAAAAAAAGCTGCAAAAAACCTAAAATTTTTGGTAATTTTTTTGTTACCTTGCCAGCGGCTAAAAACACGTAGCCAAAGCATAAAAAATATTGCGTTTCCAATTGTTTTTGCTCCTTAAATGACCAATTAAAGCAATGCACAATTCGATAGGTAGCGCTCACGCATAGGTGTGGGTTTACTTATTTGTGCATAGCCTTTGGTCAGGCTTAGGAGCAGGTAAGATTTAACTCATGCCTATTTTTTTATAACTCCTAAATATGACCAAAAATGAAACACTTATTATTTACTTTAAGTCTACTGGCTTTAATCTCTTGTAGCAAGACACCTACAAATCCACCACAGAATACCCTAAAATCCAAACACATCAAGTTTGAAGTATTGTTATCCAATGGTACATGGAGTGGAAGTTATACCGATAAAGACGGTACAACGCAAGCAGACCATGAATCACAGTATTGGATGTACAGCTACGTAAACAGTGCAGGCAATCCAACTGCTTTTATATTAGTTAACCCAGACCAATTTGATGATGTGCCAGGAAGTCCTGTTGTAACAACCGTAAGCATATATGTTGATAGTATTAAAGTAAAAACCCAAACTTTTAAGTCAGCACTAACTACCTTAGAATACAAATTATAATTCACAATTAAAACCTTAATCATGAAATACGTTTTATTACCACTACAATACGACCGAAGTGGCGAACTTACCGAATTGTTACATAGAGTAATTATTTCAAATCAGAATAATATACAGACTGAACTTGATGCTTATAATAAAAGCATTGATAATCCTAAAAAACACCTTATTGAATATATTATAGTTCTTGATTTAAATGGTTATTGTCAACCTCTTTTTGAAAAAGGGCTACCGGAATGGTTAGTGAACTTTCTCTCAGATTGTTATAGGCTTGCTCATACTCATCTGGCGTCTCGGCAATCTTAAATAAATCTTTAGTTTGCTCAAAACCTTCTTCATATTTTTTAAGTAGTTCGTCTATCTCTGACTTAGGTATTAGTAGCTTGGAAACATTTTTAAAAATGAAGCTATCGCCAGTACCCTCTATCTGATAATGCGTATTACTTTTAGGTATAATAATAACCATAAATTATATGAATTAAAAAAGCTCCTCTACTGTAGGAGCTTTTACTTTAAATAAATTTTGTATCTTACGTATAGGAAACCCATTTTATTAACCATTAAATTTTTTCTTATGAAAGAAGTAATGAAATTTGAACACAAAGTACTGTTAGGATTAGGTGTAGTTATTGCTGCTGCTGGACTTTTGGCTGCGTATAAAAAATTTGCAGCCGCCAAATGGTAGATTATAATGTTCTGACAAATTATTAAGGGCTTCTTTTGGAAGCCCTTTGTATTTTTAAACGGTTTTGTGTAAACAGGGTATTACTACCTAAATTTATGATGAAAGGAGAAAACAGTTTATAAATAAATCATATTTAATGCTGAGGTAGCAACCACTAAATGCAAATCCTCGTATTTGTTTTGCAATGAAACAGCAATATCAATACTCATTTATCTCAACATGGAAGATTGTTGCCCCCATACAAGAAGTTTGGAATATTCTCTATAATAATGAGGATTGGCCCAACTGGTGGAAAGGTGTTTTAAAAGCAAAAACCAGCAAAGAAGGAGATGAAAATAACATTGGTAAGATAGTGAATTACAGTTGGCGAAGCATTTTACCCTACACGTTAAATTTTATCATGATCTCCGAAAAAATAGAAAAGCCTTTTTTAATGTATGGAAAGTCTGAGGGCGAATTACAGGGAGAAGGCACCTGGACGTTTAAAGAAACAAACGGCGTAGTAACAGCAACATGCCTGTGGAATGTAAATACCAATAAAACATGGATGAACAAAATGGCTTTTCTGTTACGTCCGTTATTTATTTGGAATCATAAAGTAGTAATGCGTTGGGGCGCAAAGGGCTTGGCAAAAAAATTAAATGCCAAACTATTAGAAGCGTAGTTATTGCTAAAGACATATCCTTTAACTTTGCACTGCTAATGAAAAGAACTCTTTTAATACTATTCAGTTTTTGCTGCATTCACATAGTAGCTGCACAATGTTCTATTTGTGCCAAAACAGCGGAACAAATGGGCGAAAAACCAGCAAAAGGTTTAAATGGTGGCATACTTTATTTAATGGCAGCTCCTTTTGTAGTGGTAGGTGTTATTGGTTATCGCTGGTGGAAGAGCAACGGAAAGGAAGCTTAGTACGCTTGAATGAATTTGTATAGGTTAAACTGATCTCCCGCTGCTTCAATTTTTGTTTTCAATTCTTCTTTATCAATTCCATTCATCTTTTTACGCTGAATAAGATAATATGCTTTTTCTGCAAGCAGCCAAAAATGTTTAGGATTTATTTCATGTTGATCAAGATGCGTTTTTACTGCAAGATATAATTCTTGAATGCCCTGCTTTTGTAAGGCTGCTGTTTTAATAACCGGCGGCGGCGTTATCTGCATATGAAATGCCGGAGCTAACATCAATCGCAGGTTTTTTACAAATTCGTCTGCGCCGGGACGATCGCTTTTATTAACTACAAATAAATTAGCAATTTCCATTAAGCCTGATTTCATGTTTTGAATTTCATCCCCGGCCTCAGGAACAACTACTACAACTGTTGCATCTGCCAACCCCGCAATTTCAACTTCACTTTGGCCTACGCCCACTGTTTCAATAATTATATAATCAAACCCAAAAGCTTTTAGCAGGTCCGTAAGTTCTATTATTTTAGGATGCAGTCCACCTAATGAACCACGTGTTGCCAGTGATCGTATAAATACATTAGGGTTGTTATACCATGTACTCATTCTAACCCTGTCGCCCAACAAAGCGCCTAAATTAAAAGGTGATGATGGATCGATACATAGCACACCAATTTTTTTTCCTTCGCTGATCATTGTTTCTATCAACGCATCTACCAATGTGCTTTTGCCTGCACCCGGCGGACCGGTAATACCGATGATAGGTGTTGACTTAACCGGAAGATCTTCCATCAGTTTTTCATACCCTGTAATTTCATTCTCTAATAATGAAATACAACGGGCCAATGTTTTAACATTCCCGGCTTTTAATTGTTGTAGATACTTATCCCACATAAAACAAAATTAAAAAATCAAAATTCCAAATTATTGAATTTTATTTGTGAGTGAATTTTCACAGAAGCGCAATGCGCATTGAGAAACACAATCAGAAGAATCATATAATCGGAAAATTATAGTTTAGACAGATGACGAATTTTATTCCAATATTTCCTTTAGGTATTGTTGTTTACCCGGGAGAAGACTTAAACCTTCACATTTTTGAGCCCCGATATAAGCAACTAATAAATGAATGCAACGAAACAAAAAAGCCATTTGGTATTCCTACGGCTATTGATAATCACGTAAACGAAATAGGAACACTGGTTGAGCTGGTTGAAATAACAAAGGTTTACGACAATGGCGAAATGGATATTAAAACAAAAGGTTCGAAGGTTTTTCGTATACTGGAAACAGTAAAAGATGTTCCCGATAAATTATACAGTGGCGCTATTGTTAATTATCCAGATAATAATCATGTGCCAAATAAAAAATTAATGACGGCTGTTTTAAGCGGCATCAGGAAATTACATACCGCTTTAAATGTAGCCAAAGATTTTAAAAAGCCAGACAATGAATTACTGAGTTACGATGTGGCACATCATGCAGGCTTATCCCTAACACAGGAATATGAACTGTTAGGTTTATTTTTTGAGTTACAACGGGAAGAATATTTAAAGCGTCATCTTGCGCAGGTTTTACCGGTTGTTGCGGAAATGGAGTCATTAAAGAACCGCATTCAATTAAACGGACATTTTAAAGATCTGAAAGGTTTTGATCTATAAAGTCATTTTATTAAATCATCTAAAATGAAAAAAACAATTTGTTTTGATTTTGGAAATAGTCGTTTGAAATACGCTGTATTTGAAAATGATAAATTCCTGGAAGAAGATGTTTTACCAAATGACACTACTACTACCATCAAATCCTTATTAAAAAAAATAAAGCCGCAAAAAAGTATTCTGTCTTCTGTTGTAAACCATAATAGCGGTATTGAAAAGGTTTTAGCAGAACAAACCGATTTTCATAAATTATCTCATCAAACTAAATTAAATTTTTCTACGAAAAGCATTGGCAAACCCGAAACCATTGGTGCAGATAGATTAGCATTAGCTGCTGCCGCTGTTAGTCTTTTCCCCCAAAAAAACAATTTGATCATTGGCTTGGGAAGTTGTATTACTTATAACTTTATTAACCAGTATCATGAGTTTTTAGGAGGCGCTATTTCGCCGGGCATGGATATGCGTTTTAGGTCCATGCATGAACATACCGATTCTTTACCATTAGTACAGGCAGACTGGACTTTTCCTACAATTGCATACGATACGAAAACTAATTTACAAAGCGGTGTAATGGCCGGTATTTCCTTTGAAATAGCCGGTTTTATTGAGTTTTACCAAAGTAAATATGGCAATTTTAACGCTGTTTTAACCGGGGGTAATTCAGCCTATTTTGCCCATCGACTTAAAAACAAGATATTTGCAGACCCTAATTTTTTATTCAAAGGGCTTTACGCTATCAGCGAATTTAATAACAGCTAATATGAGATTGATTGGTTTGGCTTTAACACTACTTATCTGCACTTGTGCTTTTTCCCAGGATAATTCACCCTACTCCCGTTATGGCTTAGGCGATATTGCACCTAACCGAAGCATCGCATTAAGATCAATGGGGGGTATTGCTGCAGGTTATACAAACTTCCAATCGCTCAACTCTGTAAACCCTGCCAGCTATGGAAGCATTTATAATACCATTTATGATGTTTCTGCAGAAGCGGACGTTAATTCTCTTAAAGATCCCAGAACATTAACCACGTATTCTTCTACCAACCTGTTATTTTCTTACATGCAATTGGGGTTTCCTATTGCGATGAAAAAAGCAAATAAAAAAGGAATCGCACTTGGTGCTACTTTTGGATTAAAGCCGGAAACAAGGATCAATTATGATATTTCTTCTGACGAAAGATTACAGGGCATTGATAGCATTCACACCAATTACCTGGGTTCTGGCGGATTGACAAAAGCATATGCCGGACTGGGTTTGCGAATCAAAGAATTTAGCATTGGGTTTAATGTAGGCTATATGTTCGGTAATAAAAACTACAACACTCAACTTAGTTTTTTAAATGATTCCGTAACTTATCAATCGTCCAATTCCGGCAGCAATACAAGTTATGGGGGAGTTTACGTGGATGGAGGAATAATGTATCAAAAAGATTTTACCACTTTGGAGGAAAAAAAGAAAGGTATAATTTCTGCACTTACCTTGGGCGCTTATGGAAGTTTGAAACGTAACCTAAGTGCAACAGAAGATCTATTAAGAGAAACTATTTATTACAATACTACCACCGGTGCATATACGCATTTTGATAGCGTATACGAAAAAACTACAAATGGAAAAATAACTTATCCTGCTACTTTTGGGTTTGGTGCTTCTTATCAAAACACACATTGGACATTTGGTGCAGATTATGAAGCAACACATTGGACCGATTACACCTATTTTGGTCAAAAAGATTCTTTACAGAACAGTTGGCTGATTCGTGCCGGTGCCGAATACATACCAGCAGACATAACTACCACTACCAATAAAAGCTATTTTAATTTTGTGCGCTATCGTGCCGGGTTTTATTATGGTGAAGATTATATAAAGATCACCGGCAATATGCCTGTATACGCCTTTACTTTTGGGGCTGCGCTTCCCCTTCAATTAAGAAAAAGTAGTTTTAATACCCAAACTTCTATTTTAAACCTGGCATTTGAGATAGGCAGCCGTGGTAATGATAACTCTACCTTACGTCAAACAACTTTCCGAATTTGCTTTGGCTTATCGTTGGGCGATCTTTGGTTTAGAAGAGCGAAGTATTATTAATTATCTTAGTGAGATGAAACATTGTTCATCATACTTAATAAAAATTTTTGCAGCCGGTTTTGTTGGCTGCTTTTTTTTATGGAGCTGCGAGAACACAGAAACCGAATTAAGAGAAGTAAACAAAAAAAAGGCCAGCGTTGAAGAAGGCAAAGATATTTTTATAAAGTATTCTGTTAGTGGAAAAAGAAAAGCTTATCTAAGTGGCCCGCTAATGTATCGTGTGCAGGATACTGTTTCTTATATAGAATTTCCGAAGACGGTTCACGTGGATTTTTTTGGAGCAAATGACAGCCTGGAAAGTAAGCTGGATGCGCATTATGCTAAATATAAGGATGCAGAAAGTAAAGTTTTTTTAAAGGATAGTGTAGTTGTTATAAATATATTCGGAGATACGTTGCACTGCAATGAATTGTACTGGGACAGAAATCGGCCGAATATGGAATTTTATACAGATAAGCCTGTTCGCATTCGCACCAAAACACATATTATTGACGGTATCGGAATGGAAGCAAGACAGGATTTTAAGGAATGGCATATTATTCAATCAACCGGGTTTGTAAAAGTGCCGGCGTCTCAGTTTCCAAATTAACGTGATACGTAAATCGATAAACGCGAAGTGCTGATTTAATACTTTTTCACGCCTGACATCTCACGATTTAAACTATACAACTTAAGCGAACAAACATGATTACTGTTTACGGAATACCCAATTGTGATACGATCAAAAAAACACAAGATTGGTTAAAGAAAAACAAGGTGGAATACTCTTTTCATAATTATAAAACAGAAGGAATCTCAAAAGAGAAATTAGCAGAGTGGTGCAAAAAAGTTGGTTGGGAAATTTTATTAAACAAAAAAAGTACTACCTGGAAAAGCCTTACACCTGAACAGCAGGAAAGTGCAACCAATCAAACGGCCGCTATAAAAATTATGCAGCAAAATAATAGTATCATCAAACGTCCGGTAATTGAAGCGGGCAACGTAATTTTGGTGGGCTTTAACGAAACTGAATTTAGTAAACACTTAAAATAAAAATAAATGAAACGTAATGCAACAGCCGTTTGGAACGGCACCGGTAAAGAAGGCAATGGCCATCTTACCACACAAAGCACAACATTGAACAAAACGCAATATTCTTTTAATTCACGTTTTGCAGATGGCGTAGGCACCAATCCGGAAGAATTGATTGCTGCTGCTCACGCAGGATGCTTTACAATGAAATTGAGCTTTGTATTAAATGCAGCAGGCTTTACCGCCGACAGCATTGAAACAAAATGTGAAGTAACGCTGGATAATGGTTCTATTACAGAATCACATTTAAGTGTTACGGCAAAAGTTCCGGGTATCAGTAAAGAAAAATTTGACGAGAGTGTTGCTGATGCGAAAGCAAATTGCCCTATCTCAAAATTATTCAACACCAACATCACACACGAAGCAACTTTAGCTTAAGAAAGTTTTATAAAAGCAAAACCCTCGTATTATACGAGGGTTTTTTGTTGGAACATTCCAAGCGTTTTCCAAAGGAAATATGTTTAATGCATAGCTTCTGACAAATCCACCTTTTTCTTTTCTTTATTTCCACGCACAATTAATACAAACGGAACACAGATCAAAAACATAATCCCTAGATATAAGAACACATCCATATACGATAATACAGTGGCTTGTTTCATCACCATTCCCTCTAACATGGCGTAAGCGCTTTTTAATGCTTTTAGAGGATCCATTCCCTTAAGAATATTGCTATGCTGAATAGCTTGTACCTTTTGCTGCACCACGGGGTTGGTCGAATCCAAATGACTGATAAGGCTTACGCGATGTACAATATTTTGATGCGACATAAAGGTTGTAATGATCGCAATACCAAAAGAACCACCGAGCTGGCGCATCATCCCGGTAAAAGCAGCACCTTGTCCAATTTGCTGGCCTTTTAACGATGACAGAGACAATGCTGTAATAGGAATAAATAATAAACCCATTCCCATACCTCTAAGTATCAAGGGCCAGAAAAAATTATCTACACTTGTATCCGGCGTTAAAATAGCAAAGCACCAAAAAGTAAATATGGAAAATATCAACATTCCTATTGAAACTAACACTTGTTGCGGCGCACCTTTCTGTAAAATATTACCGATAACCGGCATCATGAATGCTGTTGTTATTGCAGATGGTATCATAAGCATACCGGCTTGCTGCGCCGTCCAGCCTAATGTTGCTTGTGTATATAAAGGAATAATGAAGGTAGATCCATACAAACCGAATCCCATTATAAAAGATAGAATTGTTCCGATCCTTAAATTACTATTCTTTAAAACCCTTAATTCTACAATAGGATTTTTAAACGTTAATTCTCGCCAGATAAAAAAGAATAAACCCAAACCCGCTAATACTGCAAACGTTGTTATAACGCTGCTGCTGAACCAATCGTCATCTTGACCTTTTTCCAACACATATTGTAAGGAACCGATAGTAATTGCCAATAACGCAATCCCAAGCCAATCAATATCCTTACCTTTTTTCTTTTCGCCATATTTCGGACTGCGTACATACTGTAGCGTTAGTAACGTAGCAATTATACCGATAGGAATATTGATATAGAAAATATCCGGCCATTTAAAGTGGTCAACAATATAACCACCCAATGGCGGTCCTAATGTTGGACCAATAATTACACCCAAGCCATATATAGCCTGCGCCATACTTCTTTTTTCTGGTGGATAGCTTTCGGTAATAATGGTTTGAGAGGTAACCAACAATGCGCCGCCCCCAACGCCTTGTAAAAAGCGGAAGGCCACTAATTCCCAAATACCTGTTGCATTACCGCATAAAAAAGAACAGACGGTAAACAATATAATAGATGCTGCGAAATAATTGCGTCTTCCAAATTGTTGCGCCAGCCAGCTTGTCATTGGAATGATAATTACATTACCAATAGCATAAGCTGTAACTACCCATCCTATTTCTGTCAACGTTGCTCCCAGGTTTCCACGCATTTCATTTAATGCCACGTTTACAATCGTGGTATCAACTATTTCCAGCAATGCGCAGAAGATAGCAGTAATAGTTATGATTACCCTTCTGCTTCCATACTCAACTAATGATTCTGCTTGTGTCATTTAATACTTATTTGTCTATCTGTTTAATTAATCCAAATGCACGTCTGCTGCTACGTTCATGCCCGGGCGCAATTGGTTTACCAACGAATCGCTGCTTTTATCAAACTCTATTTTTACCGGTAAACGAGAAACTACTTTTACAAAGTTTCCACTTGAGTTATCCGGAGGCAATAAAGCAAAACGTGAGCCGGTAGCAGGTGAGAACGAAGTAACTTTTCCTTCAAAATCATGACCTGGGTAGGCGTCTACATGCACAATTACTTTTTGTCCTACTTGTATTTTTCCAAATTGTGTTTCTTTAAAATTGGCAACCACCCACACATCATTGCTTAATACAATATTGAAAAGCGATTGTCCGGATTGTAAAAATTGACCTTCCTGTACATTCACTTTTGAGATCAAGCCCGATTCCTGTGCAGTGATCACTGCATAAGAGAGATCTAGCTTAGCATCCGCCACATCTACTTCTTTTTGCTTAATAACGGAACCGGCTACACTAATTTGTGAAGAGGTTGCATTGCTTTGAGAAGCCACTGCGCTGGTTTGTTTTGAAACCTGGTTTTTTTGTTGTTCTAAAACATTCAGCTGGTTTTCGGCTGTTTGTTTAGCAGCTTCTGCTTGTTCAAATTGTTGTTGAGTAATAGAATGGTCTTTGATTAAATTAGCATAACGTTGATAATCCTGCGTTGCTCTCCATAGGTTAACCTTAGCGGTTGCTATTTGTGCATCAATAGTAGAAACACCGGCTTCAGTACTTGCGATATTTGCTCTAGATGCATTGGTGGTTGCTTCTGCAGCACCTAAATTACTTTGCGCTGTAGATAAAGCTGCTTCTGCCTGTTGTACGCGGATGGCCAGATCTCTATCATCTAAAATTATCAGTGTATCTCCTTTTTTTACATACTGATTGTCTTTTACACGTACTTCTTTTACATACCCGGCAACTCTTGGAATAACAGGACTGATGTTAGCATCAATTTGCGCATCGTCTGTTTCTTCGTGGTGTTGACCATGAATGTATGTAGTTAAACCAAATGTTCCGCCACCAAGAATTAGTATAGCTAGAACTATTATAAAACCTTTACTTTTCTTTTTTGGAGCTTCCGGTTTTTGTTGATTAGTTGACATATATTTTCTTCTTTTAGTTTTTTAATTTAATTAGTTGTTTAAAAGTCCTGCTGCTTGTAATAATTTGTTATACGCTGTATTGGCATCTATCACAGCGTTGGCAGCGTTTAATCTTGTTTGTAATTGCGATACATCTGCGTCTAATAAATCGGTTAATGTTTCCAAAGCATTATCGTATTTATTTTTTGTGATGCGATAATTTTCATTTGCCTGTTCTACTGCCTTTTGGTATACTTCAATTTTTTTCTGGCTTACTAAATAATTTTGATAGGCCTGGTTTATTTGTAGTTTGATATTATCATTCAACATTTCCTGGCTTGCTGATAATTGATCGGATTTTGCTTTTGCTTCGGCAATTTTTGTTTTTGTTTTCCAAAGAGAAGAAAGCTCATACTTAACTCCTATACCGATATTCACTGCATTGGTAATAGATACAAACCCCGGAATATCCGCTGCGATGTAGCCGCCTGTGAGCGCCAGGCTTGGATAATACTCAGCATGTGCTAATTTAATACCAAGGTCTGCTGCCTTTTTTCTTGCTGTAAGCGCAGCCAGATCTTTTCTGTTTTGCAAAGATGATTGTTCATAATCATCAATTGATTTTACCTGGTTTTGTTCCCAAAGGCTTGCAGAATCTGGAACTATAATTGTTGTTTCAGGCAGGCCTAACAACAGATCCATATTCACTATTGAAACTTTGTAATTACTTTCTGCATCTAACAAAGCCAGCTCTACGTTAGATGATTGTAATTGAACTTTTAATAGATCATTTCTTGCAAGTAATCCGTTTTGTTCCAGGTTCGAAAAGTCTTTTACCCGTTGATTAGATTGATCAAGATTTTGCTTTACCAATTCAACAGCTGCCTTAGCCTTATACAAATTGCTATAAGCATTGATAGTATTCATTATAACATCTCCGCGGTTATTATCTGCATCTAGCTTTACAGCTTCTGCCAAATACTTAGCAGATTCTACTCCGTACTTTAATTTTCCACCTGTAAAAACAGGGTAAGAAACAGAAGCAATGCCATAAATAGCCTGGTTAACTTTAGGAGTTCCGCCACCGCCGCCAGATGTATCTGAGCCGTTTTTAGCAATGTTTATATTAGGTTGAAAAGGTAAATACAAATAAGCCCCACTCACACTAAAATCGGGAAGCTTTCTTTCATTAGCTTCGCTGACTGCTGCGGTTGCCTCATCGATCTTTGCCTTGCTGTTTTTTAAAATTTTGCTGTTTTGGATGCTTAGATTAATTGCTTCTTTCAACGTAATAGTACGAGTACTGTCCTGTGCCAAAATTCGGGTACTCATAAGCGTTAGTGCAATTAAAAATCCTGTCGTACGTATCATATTATACTTCATTTGTTAAAAGTGCTTTGAATAATGTTTTGAGATGTATGCTTAGTTTTTTCTTCAGGTACTTATTAAATTCTTCTTCAGATAATGATTCCAGGTTGTTTAACTCTTTAAAATAATGCTGGGTCGTAACCAGGTGAGATGCAGTGCCGATCAACGTTGCCATCATCATTGGTACATCTACTCCTTTTTTTATTTCACCCTTTTTTTGTCCTTCGTTAATAATTTGTTTTATTAATTCCTGGTTTTTCTTTTTATAATCCGTAATCATCGCTGTTGTTGTAGAGCGAAAATTGGTCATCTGTTCCCGCAGGAAAATTTTATTAAAACAAGGATATCGCTGTATTCTGTCGATATAATAATCCACCAATGAATACACTTTTTCAAGCGCTGTCAATTGCTTATCCTGTATAACACTTTCCAGTTTCAAGGTGCTTGATTCAGCCCGGTAACTAAATAATGCTTCAAATAACTTTTCTTTTGAGCCGAAATAATAGGATATCATCGCAACATTTACATCAGCAGCATCGGCTATATCTCTTACGGATGTTCCGCTAAAACCCTTTTCAGCAAAGAGTTTTTCGGCTGTTTCCATAATTGTGATCTGTTTTTCATTATATGCCATAATCAATCAATATGGGCGCAAAGTTAAACAGTTGTTTAAAATTAATCAAACATTTGTTTAACTTTTTTAGAAAAAAAATTCTGTACGCTGTGAACCAATATGTTATTAATTCTTGAAAAGAGGAGTATTTATCGCTTGTACTAAAGTTTTACTTTTTAAAAAAATAGGGAGCCACATCAGAGGATACAACACTATCGCAGGAGCAATTTAAACTGAAATCAGCGGCCTGTTCATCTTTCATCCCGTTTATATTCTTTGCTTCAATATCAACGGCCATCACCCAGCCATCAAATGCTTTTTCATCTCTACCTGGCAATGTATTAGCCAAATCCGCGTCCTTCTGAGTAATATGCATTCGTACGATTGGATATGCTCGTTTCTGCTTATAAGAATCGGGATAAGCTAAGTTTTTTTGCATGTATGCCTGGATAGTTTTTTCTGCCTTGCTTTGGTAATAATACTTACATGAACTTAATAAAATCGCAGATAAGAAAAGAGATAAAAAATTTTTTCGCAACGTTTTGTTCAGCATATTTAGCAGCAATAAACTATAAATATAAAAACAATTAAAGTAGATTTGATAAAACGATGGTTATGTTTAAAAACCGAACAGTTTTTATTACAGGAGCTTCCAGGGGAATTGGTAAAGCAATTGGAATCAGGTTGGCTAAAGAAGGAGCAAATATTGTTGTGGTTGCAAAATCAATAGAAGAGGATCCGAAGTTAGGCGGCACTATTTTTTCTGCAGCGGAAGAAATGGAAAAAACCGGAGGAAAAGCTTTGCCTATTCAATGTGACATTAGAGATGAAGCGCAAATACAATCAGCTGTTGAAAGAGCGGCAGCTCATTTTGGCGGCATCGATATTTTAATAAACAATGCCTCGGCTATTTCATTAACTCCTGTTGAAAGTACAGAAGCAAAGCGTTATGATCTGATGCAGGATATTAATGTTCGTGGTACTTTTATGGTAAGCAAAGCCTGTATTCCGTATTTGAAAAAAGGAAATAATTCACATATACTCACATTGTCTCCCCCGGTTAATTTGGATATAAAATGGTTCACTAACCATGCCGCATACACTATAAGTAAATATGGAATGACGATGGTAACCATGGGATTATCTGCAGAGCTTAAAAAATATAATATTGCAGCTAATACCTTATGGCCGCAAACAACTATCGCTACCGCTGCTGTCAAAAATTTATTAGGTGGGGATGCTTTAATAAAAATGAGTAGAACTACTGAAATTATTGCTGATGCTGCATTTTACATTCTTTCAAAATCATCAACAGAGTGCTCGGGTAATAATTTTATTGATGAAGATATTTTAAAAAACGAGGGAATTAACAACTTTGATAAATACGCGATATCTCCAACCGATAAATTGTATAAAGATCTTTTTATTTAGGATAGTGGTTGAACAGGCTTGCTTCTCCTGCGATTATGTTTACGTTCATATATCTGGCCGCGTTTAAAATTAGAAACAATGATACCGCATGCACTTAATCCCAGGTCTCTTATAAAACCCTGCGCATAAATATATTTTAATTCTTCTGCGGAATTTAGTAATCCTCTCAATTCAATTGTAACTGCCAAACAAAATAATAGTAGTGCTAATAAATAACCGGAAATCTTAGTTATTAATAAATCAAACACAATAGAGAAGCCCGCAAAAAAGAAGCAAATTCCTATTGTATAAACAATAAAAGAATGACGAAAAAATTTGGGAAGCGAAGGACTTATTTGTCTTGAATAATAAAAATAATATATACCGGTTAAAATAATTGTAATACCATATATTATGGAAGCTGTTCGGTTAGGTATAACAGAAGGTATAGAATCCTTTGGCATGAAAAAATAATTGTAATTCTGTCAAAAGTAAAAACATTTACTTATTTTCAATAATATCTTTATAATTTATATTTAGCACTTATTTCCAACATACGCTGAATAGGCTTCTTTGCGGCAAGAATCAATTCTTTATCCATCGTTATTTCCGGCAATTCATATTTCATGCATAAATACAATTTCTCTAATGTATTTAATTTCATATGAGGGCAATCATTACAGGCACAACCATTGTTAGATGGAGCTGGTATAAATAATTTATCAGGACTTTCTTTTTGCATTTGATGCAGAATACCAGTCTCAGTAACCACAATAAATTCCTTTGCATCACTTTGCTGCGAATATTTAAGTAATCCTGTGGTACTTCCAATATAATCTGCTACTGCCAATACTTGTTCTTCACACTCGGGATGAGCTATTACTTTAGCGTTGGGATGTTGGATTTTTAATTTGGTAATCTTTTCCAGGCTAAAAATTTCGTGTACCATGCAAGCTCCATTCCATAAAACCATATTACGATTGGTTTTCTTATTCAGGTAAGCACCAAGGTTCTTATCCGGTGCAAAAATTATCTTTTCATCTTTAGGAAGGCTTTCAATTATTTTTTCTGCATTACTGCTGGTGCAAATAATATCACTTAATGCTTTCATTCCGGCAGAACAGTTTACATAGGTTATCACTGTATGATCAGCATACTTCTCTTTAAAGCGCTTAAATAATTCCGGGGGTGCACTATCACTTAAGCTACATCCGGCTCTTAAATCAGGTAATAGGACCTTCTTATGAGGGTTTAAGATCTTTGCAGTCTCTGCCATAAAATGTACACCGGCAAAAACAATAATTTCTGCATCCGTTTTTTCTGCCATTTGTGCCAATCCTAAACTATCTCCAATATAATCTGCTATATCTTGTATATCCGCATCCTGGTAATAATGCGCCAGAACAATAGCCTTCTTTTCTTTTTTTAGATTTTCAATTTCTATAAATAAATCAAGAGAAGGGTCTACTTCCAGATTTAAAAAACCGGCGGTTTCTAAATTCTGTTTTGCGCTGTTAATATCTTGCATAATAATATATAATACTATTTATTTTAAAATATACCTATTACTATTAGCACTGTTAATTTGTGGAATAATAAACTTCAAAACTATTAAATAATTATTATTTAAACGGTTATTCACTATCCTCCACATTATATTAACATGCAAAGCATTTTATATGTTTACTATGTGTACTGATTTTAATGAAAATAGAACTTAATTTTTAACAACTGTTAGTAATATATATGGGGAATAAACTTTAATGATGAATAATTACTATAGGTGTTAAGAATAGTAACAATAAGTTTTTATGAATTAACATCGTGACATGCCTGAACGAGTTTTAAGATTATTATTATCAAATTTTCCTCATTATTTACAAACAACTAATTGGCTTATTAACACAGTTTATTGCTTATTCACAGTGTAGTGTTAAAAGTAAAAATCAGGAATTGATTTGGTGTAGTTATTTTAAAAATGCTACCTTTTTTATGTTGCCCGCCATTATTGGTTTTTTAATGGTTTTCCACAGTTTGTTCATATAATTATTTAGCCTATTTTTGCGTCCATTTTAATAAATGATTGTATGCAAATTATTCAGAGTATAAGAAAACGGGCGGCTATTGCAACAGCTCTTATTGCTATTGCT